>PGXR01000032.1 GCA_002839245.1 Spirochaetae bacterium HGW-Spirochaetae-7
CCGCCTCAAACCGATGACACAAACCATCATTCCCATCGCAGCGTTGCCTGCTTCCAGCCAGAGAAAGCGCCAGGCGCCCAAGGGACGCAGGGTGGACCCTGTCGCGCTGTCCGAAGTTTGCGAATTGCTCGGGGACACATCACGCCAGCGCGATCTTCTGATCGAGCATCTGCACAAAATTCAGGATCGCTACGGGGCGCTGTCGGCTGCGCATCTTGCTGCGCTGGCGCAGGAGATGAAGCTTGCGCAGACCGAGGTCTATGAGGTCGCCACGTTCTATCATCATTTCGACGTCGTCAAGGAAGGCCAGGTCATCCCCGTCCGCCTCCTCGAAGTAGACAAGCTTGGACGGCTCAACCTGTCGTACATAGATGCCATAGACGACCCGGAGCAGAAGAAGTAGACTGCCAGTCAAGGCCAGTCCCTGGTTTCACGAAGAAGGCCGGCCGCAAGTCCGGCCTTCTTCTTTGATGACGCATTTCGCGACACACCGCCAGAGAGCGCGGACGATGCAGCGCTGCAAGGAACACTATGCCCAACGACAGGATTCATCGCTACACGATAGCCCAGGGCGCCGAGCTGATGGTCGATCCGATGCCCCAGTCATCGGGAGTCGCCGTGGGGCTATGGTTCCCGGTAGGCTCAGCCTACGAGCGGGAAGGTGAACGAGGCCTGTCTCATTTCGTCGAGCACATGGTGTTCAAGGGAGCAGGTTCCCGCGACGCCGAGGAGCTGTCCCGCGCCATCGACAGGGTCGGCGGCTACCTTAACGCCTTCACAGAACGGGAAGCCGTTTGCCTGCATTGCCTCATTCCATCTGAATTCGCGGAATTGGCCATCGAAGTCCTCCTGGACATGGCGTACAGGCCCCGTCTTGCGGCCAAGGAATTCGAGCGCGAGAAGGATGTGATCGTCAACGAGATCATGGCTGCGGAGGACGATATAGAGGAAGCCGCGCAGGACGAATTCTTCGCCATCGCCTACCAGGGACATCCAGCGGCGAGGAAGATAGCCGGCAGGGTACTCGACATCCGCCTGGCGACTTTCGACGCCCTGCAAAGCTTCCACGACGAACGTTTCGTCCGCGGTCAAATCACCATGAGCGTGGCTGGTGCGGTGGACCCCGACCGTATCGCCAGGCTTTTCGAAGCGGGCGTACCGCATCGGCCGACGGCCCGTCTTCCGGGATGGGAACCCGGTTACCTGCCATTCAACAGGACGAGGCGCATGGTCAAGGCTCCGGGCAGCCAGGTCTACGTCTTCACCGGGCTGCCGGTCGAAGTGGCGATACCGGATGACGACTTCTGGCGGCTGTCGGCCGCCAGTTCGGCCTATGGGGAAAGCATGAGCTCGAGGCTGTTCATGCATTTGCGGGAGGAACGTGGCCTTTGCTATAGCATATCGAGCGCGTTCAGCCTTTCGCGGATGGCGGGCATATGGGGCGTATCATCGTCCACGACGCCATCGCAGCTGCCGCGTTTCGCCGAAGCCTATCTCGAGGAGGCGCGTTCCTTGTACGAGCGTGGCCTGACCGAGGTCGAAATATCCGAAGCCGTATCGAGGATACGTGGACTTCTAGAACTGGCGTCGGACGATCCCGAGTATCGCATGAAACGCATGGCCAGGCAGTTCATGTTCGACGGCAAGCTCGAGCCGATGGCCGTGACCATGGCGAGACTCGATCCCGGATCCGGCGCTGTGGATGCTGCGTACCATCCGCACCGGCGCGTCCTTGTTCGGGGCTACGGTATGCGAGCCATCCGATTCGTCGGAGGAGTAGCGGGGTGGAAGAACTGAAGGTACGGGTCGAGCTGCTGGCCGGGGCATCCGCGCCGGCGTACCAGACAGAAGGTTCGGCCGGCGCCGACCTTTGCGCCAGGCTGGAAAAACCGGTCGCCCTGGCGCCGCACGGCCGAGCCATCATTCCGACCGGAATCAGGATAGAGCTGCCCGGGGGTTTCGAGGCCCAGGTACGGTCCCGCTCCGGCCTGGCGGCAAAACACGGCATCGCTTGCCTCAATGCGCCCGGCACAATAGATTCTGACTATCGCGGGGAGATACTGGTGATTCTCGTGAACCATGGGGACGATCCGTACTTGGTCTCCGATGGCGACAGGATCGCCCAGCTCGTCATCGCACCGGTGACGAGGGCTGCCTTCAGCATGGCGGACGACTTGTCATCAAGCGATCGCGGATCCGGCGGCTTCGGGTCGACTGGCAGGTAGGGTAAATGAAGCGACGCGTCCACGCTACGTTGTGGTGGTATATCGGCAAGGAATTCCTCCTGTCGTTCGTCGTCGCCTTTCTTTTCTTTTTCATTATATTCTTCCTGAACCAGCTCCTGCTCATGGCCGAGGACATCCTTTCCAGGAAGGCGCCGGTCGGAGACGTCGTGCGCCTGGTCATCTACGCCATGCCTGCCATCGTCGCCATGTCCTTCCCCTTCGGTTCGCTCGTCGGCGCGTTGATGGCCGCCGGCAGGCTCTCGAGCGAAAACGAGTTGCTCGTCATGCGCGCTTCGGGCGTCTCGAGGCCGGCCGTCATGGTGCCTTTCGTCGTCCTGGGTATAGCCTTCTCGCTCGTTTCGTTCGTGATGAACGACTATTTCCTTCCGCTCGGTACCATCAACTATGGCAAGCTTTACCGCAAGATGATCACCAGTGCGCCGGCGCTCGAACTGAGGCCCTATTCGGTAAAGAGATACAAGGATACCACCATCGTGACCGGCGCCATGGACAGCGGCAAGCTCTCGGACGTCGTCATTATTGATGCCACGAAAGACGGAAAGTCACGCATCATCAGCGCGGGTGCAGCAGCCCTGCTAGATACGGGCGGAGAGACCGGAGTGATAACGCTGGTGCTCGACGATGTGTTCGTGCAGGAGAGCGATCCCGGGAAACCCAAGCGCTTCGAGTATTCAACTGCCGACAGGATGGAATACAACATCCTTCTTACCAGTTTCTCTGACTTCAGCGCCGGCATCAGCCCGAGGGAAATGAGCAGCGTCGACGTCTCAAAGGCAATACGCAAGAAGGAGGCCGCACTTGCCGGACGCCTGTTCGTCCGGGAGGAAGAACTCGACGTCAAGAGATCGGAACTGCTGGCCGAATATGCCTCGAGGTCACGAAGCATGGGCAGTCTCGATGGCGCCCTTTCAAAGCTGGTCCCCCTCATGAATTCGCACGCGGCGCTGGCGGTAAAATCGGTCAAAGACCGGTCCCTCGACATATACAGGCTCGAGTATTACAAGAAATTCTCAATACCGGCCGGGGCTCTTTGCTTTATTTTCCTTGCGTTTCCTCTTGGAGCGCGCGCGCGCAGGAGCGGCAAGACCGTGGGCTTCGGGCTCGGGCTGCTGGTCGCCGCGGCTTACTGGGGACTCCTCATCGGAGGCCAGACCCTCGGGCTCAGGGCTGGGCTTGATCCGTTGGTCGCGATGTGGGCGCCAAACGTTCTTGTCTTGCTGTCAGCGTTTCCTCTTTTGGTCCCAAGGTGGTCAGCATGAAAGGCATCCGCCGGTCGCCGACGCTCGACTTTCACGTCGCTATGTCGTTCATTCCCATCTTCACCGTAGCCATGATGTTTTTCATGCTCCTCCTCGAGATGGCCGATCTTTTCATTAATATAGTCCAATACTTGCAGAACGACGTTCCGATAGCCAGCATAGCCAGGTCCATGTTCCTGTACCTGCCACGTTGCGCCAGTTGGTCGCTCCCGATGGCGACGCTGTTTTCCGTGTCGTACACGTTGGGCACGATGTACGCCGACAACGAGTTGATAGTCGTGTTCGGGTCGGGTATCTCTCTTGTCTCCTTCGCCACTCCGCTTTTCGTGCTGGCGCTGGCGTTGTCCACAGGATTCTATGCCTTCGACGACCTCGTGGTCATCCCGACCATCGCCGCGAAGAAGGAGCTGACCAAGAGCATGCTCAGGACCGGCGAACCGACAGGGGCGGCGGACGTCACCATACTCGGCGAGGGCCGCAGGATCATCTGGGATATCCATTATTTCGACAGGAAGAATTCAGTGATGACCGGCATCACCCTGGTTGAAAGGAACGACGAAGGCAGCTTCGTCTCCAGGCTGAACGCCCAATCCGCGACATGGACAGGCGCGCTGTGGCGCTTCTCCGGCGTCAGGCGTTTCTTCTGGAAAGGCGAGTACCTGGTCGACGAATCCTACGGTACCTGGGAGAATGACGGATTCGACGAATCGCCCGAGTCGTTCAAGGGGGGAGGCAAGCCCATCGAGGAGATGAGCTTTGGCGATGCCTCCGCCCATATTGCCTTCCTCAGGCGGACTGGCTTGCCAGCGGCGGCGCAGACGGCCGAAGTACTCAGGCGCTTCGCCTTTGCGTTGACTCCGCTCCTCGTCACGGCTCTGTCAGCCTCGTTGGTCGGTCGCTTCAAGAAGAACATCCTGCTCATGAGCCTGCTAGTAAGCCTCTTGTCGGCGACGCTGTATTACGTCACGCAGATGGTCTCGATGCTGCTCGCCAAGAACGAATCCATCTCTCCGGCAGCGGGCGCCTTTGCCCCGCTTGCCGTATTTTCCATCGTCATAATCGCGCTGTTCAAGGCGCGGCCGGCATGACGCGACGCATATCAACGCTTGGAGGCGACTCATGGCCGCACGGCCCATTTACACTACGCGGGCGTTAGACACGAAGAGCGCCGCCCGGACGGGAGTCGTCGAACTCCCGCATGGAAGGGTACGGACGCCTGTTTTCATGCCTGTCGGCACCAACGCCACGGTCAAGGCCGTCTCGAAGGATTCTCTCGCGGAGATAGGTTTCGAGATAATCCTCGCCAACACCTATCACCTGTACCTGCGTCCTGGCCATGACCTGATACGGGAGGCGGGCGGGCTGCACGGCTTTACCGGATGGAAGGGAAATTTCCTGACGGACTCCGGCGGATTCCAGGTCTTCTCGCTGTCGAAGCTGCGCAAGATAACCGAGGAAGGCGTCAAGTTCCAGTCGCACATTGACGGCTCGAGCCATTTCCTGTCGCCTGAACTGGTGGTCGACATACAGACTGCGTTCAGGAGCGACATCTTCATGCAGCTCGACGTATGCACGCCATGGGGCGCGGACGAGCGGGATTCCCTCAAGGCGCTGTCGCTGACCACTGCCTGGGCAGGGCGGTCCATGAAGCGCTGGGAGGAAACAAGGGGGGATTTCCAGGGCAAGCTCTTCGGCATCGTCCAGGGAAATTTCTACAAGGAACTCCGTGCGAGGAGCGCCGCGGAAATTCTTTCGCTCGATACGCCCGGCGTGGCCATCGGCGGGCTATCGGTAGGGGAGCCATTCGAAGTCTACGCTGAAATGCTCGCGTACACCGCGGGCTTGTTGCCCGACGACAAGCCTCGCTACGTCATGGGCATAGGAACTCCGGAGTATATCCTGGAAGCCGTCCAGAACGGCATAGACATGTTCGATTGCGTCTTCCCCACCCGCACGGCGCGCAACGGTCTTTTGTTTACGTCCTACGGACCGCTGTCCATCAAGCAGGCGAGATACACCAGGGACCTGGGACCCGCCGATCCGGAATGCACCTGCAAGGTCTGCCGGGAATATTCCCGCGCCTACCTGCGACACCTGTACAAGAATGACGAGATACTGTTTTCCATGCTTGCCAGCCATCATAACCTCGCGTTCCTCCATGAATTCGTTCGTCGCATCCGCTACACTATCGAAGATGGGACCTTCATGGATTACAAACGCGAGTTTCTTGTAAAGTATCGATCGAAGCTGCAGGAATAGCATCCATGCGGCGGCGCGTGGAGGCGTCATACGGCACCATGAAAAGACTAATGATCCTTGCCCTATGCATGAGTTCGATATTCTTCCAGGTCCATGCCGAGGACGCCGCGCCGGGGCCGTCGACCGAGCGGCTTGATACCATCCGCTACGGCATCGAGACCCAGGTGATGGAATTGCTGTCTACCCTGAAGTCGGAAAAGAACGACGAATTCCTGGCTGAAATCCTTTCGACTTTCGATGGGACGACGAGTCCCAAGCTGCGTTCGTCCATTCTGGATTATCTCGGCGCACTCGAACGCAACGTCGCGGAAGCCCGCGCGGCGGATATAATCGCGAGGAGGGACCAGGAGTCAGACACCCTCGTCGGCGCGGCTTTTACGTACCTGGTGGGGCTGCGCTCCGGCGCGGCGCTTGAAGACGCCAAGACCATTCTGAAGGACGACGAAAAGAAGTACGTCCTGGCCGCGGTCAAGACTTTGGGCGCGGGAGGTTCTGCCGACGATGCCGAAGCCCTGAGGCAGAAATACGAGTCGGAAGGCGTGGACCAACCGACGAAGGAGGCCATAGTTTTGGCGCTCGGCCGGATGAAATCCGCCTCGTCCTACGAATTGCTGGCTTCCGTCGCTTCATCTGACGAATCCGGCAAGGCGCTCAGGATGTACGCGTGCACCGCGCTTGGAGACCTTGGCGATGAAAGGGCGGTACCGGTGTTGACGGCCGCTTCGATCGCGGCGGACCCGAACGTACGCGCGTCCGCGATAGCGGCGTTGGGGAAATTCACTGGAAAGGCCGCGCTCGCCGCAATCAGGGAAGGGCTTCGCGACCCGCATGTACTGCCGAGGATCGCCGCGGCCAAGGCATCGGGCGACCTCGCTGACTCAGATGCCGTACCGTTCCTGGAGTACAAGGCATCACACGACCCGGAGCGCGCTGTAAGGGAAGCGGCTCTTGCCGCGCTTTCCTCCATTGGCGGCGGCATGGTTGACGACTTCCTGTACGACTATTTCTCCGACGTTAAAATGGCGATTGCCTACCGATCTTCCGCGTTCGGTGCCGTCGTCGCCAAGGGCGGAGCCGCACCGCGCGCCAAGGCGCTCGCCGCCTTCGCCATCGCCCAGGCCGAGAAGGACAGGACGCTGTTCACCGCCTTTGCCAAGGCAGCCATGGCGGTCGACAGTCCGAGCGCCATGCCCTTCGCGGAAGCTCTCCTTGGAGACAGGGATTTCTCCATGAGGCTAGGCGGAATAGCGTGGGTAGACAGGAACAAGGCCAGGGAGCTCGCGGCAGTCATACGGTCCCTGTCGGAGAACGACCCCAGCGATGCGGTTAAAAGAAGAGCCGCCCAGGCGATGGGGCGGCTCGGTTCATAGCAAAAGCAGGCGCGGCGACGCTCAATCGACGGCAGCGTCTCCAGCCGGGGCTACGGAAGACAGTTGCACCAGTCCTGGAGCCTCGATGCAGTGCAGGAGCTTGTTGAGCCTGTCCACAGGTGCTTCATATCGATCGAAGCGTATGAACAGCTCCTTGCCCTTGGCGGTGACCATTCGAATCTCCCTGCCCATGCATGACTCTATGGCGCCTTCGTAATCGGGGAAGAACTCAGGTCGAGAAGGAACGAGCGTCGCCTCGAGGCCGTCGAAATAGAGGTGGGCGACTCGGGCCGGAACGGGAAGCAGGAAGACCCAGAAGTCGCTTGATCCGCCGCCAAACGACTTGCGTCCGCCTGCGTGCAGCGTATGGATGTTGCGCTTGCCGATGTTCGGGTTCTGGTCTCGAACGTGCATGACGAGTCGGGCGGAACCGCTTCGAGCGATGCTGGGCTCGTAATGCACGGGAGTAGCCTTTGATATCCGGCCTGCGTCCAAAGTTCCCCTGGATCCTGCAAGCGCCTGCTTCGCAGGCGGTTTCGCCCATGAGCCGAGAAGCGCGCTGGCCTCCGCAGCGTCGCGGTGCTGGCTCGAAGCCGATCCAAGCAGCGCCGATGATACGGCGGAGGCACGGTGCGCGCCAGACGCCGCGGAGGAGAGCAGGTCTTCCCTGTGTTCTGAAGGTCGCGCGCTGGCTGCCGCGAGTATGGCCGCCCTGTCCCGATGCCCTTCCACGGGCTCCGCCGTCCCGGTCGCGTAGGGGGAGCGGTGTTGCCCGGCCGCGGTCATCGCCGCGGATTGCCTGGACGACGGCTTCGCAGACGGTTTTGTCGACGAGTCTATGAGCGCATCGACGATGGGGCCTTCCGCCTTCTTGTGGATGCGGTGGACGTACAGCGCAGAGACGATCACCGCTCCGCAGGCGATTGCGAGAATCACGAGGAACAGCGCGAACTTGGCGCTGCTCCTGAAGAAGGCCGCCAGCGGCGCTTTCTTGAGTTCAAGCCTGACCGTCGAACGGGCGGGGCTGACCCTCATGCTGTCTGCGAAGCGCGGTTCGAGCGTCAGCACGGTCGGGCCTTGCGGCATCGACTCGGGCAGAAGGACCTTGAGGCTGAGTTTCGAGCTCTTGCCGCTTTCTATCTGGGCGAACGCCTTTTCGACCAGGACGTCGGTCCCGTCTGCGAGCAGAAGCTTGGTCAGCTCCAGCGATACTGGTCTTGAAGCCCTGTTGTCGATCTCCACGCTTATCGAGAAGGCGTAGTCCCTGGTACCGAGGTCGGCGGGGAAAGAAATACGGGGCAGGTCGACGGTATCGTCTATTGACGAGGAACCGTCCGATGGATTGAAGTCGCTTACCGAGGTGCCTACAGCCGCCGCGACGTCGGAGAGGTAATCGCCGGAACCGGGTGATGTCGGAGCGGCCTCTGAGGGACCTGTGCCGCTCGCCGCATCCTGGGCAGTCCCGGACGCTGACGCGCCCGAACCGGACGAGCCGTTGAACGGGACACGAACTATCCTCATCGTCCATCCGCGTTGCCGGATTCTTGTCGCGGCTTTCTCCATCTCGGCCTTGATCTGCGCCGCGTCGAAGTTCGCGTACGACGTACCGGGCGCAGGCGAATGCATGCCGTCGGTTATAAGCACGATATGCTTGGCGCTTGATTCCGGCAGGTCGGAAACGTATTGATACACGTTCTTGAGAGCCGTCACAAGATCGGTATTCTTGCCGAGGGGATAGAGCAGGTACAGCCTGGCGATGACGCTTTTCAGGTCCTGCTCTGTCCTGAGCACCTGCGCGATTTCAACCTGAGTCGAGTCGGAGAACGACAGCAGGTGGAACGCGTCACCGAAGCGCATGTATTCCCGGACCGTCCCCGACAGCACGAAGTCGACGACCTGGTTGTAATACTGGAACATGCTCTGCGATGAATCGAGCAGCACGATGAGGTCAACCCTGTCCTGCGCGACGGCCGGGGAGGCCAGCAGGACGAGCGCCAGAAGAACGGCGATGCCGATACGTTTATTCATGGTCGCATCCTTCACGATAGCGGGGGCTCACCCCGGCATGGGCCGGGGCTTCTCCGCCCGATTAAATCTGGAATGCCTTGATCGCCTTGACAGTATACATGAATTTCCGGTCGTGTATGACGAACGACAGCTTGTCGCCGATTTTGTGGTTGAGAAGCCGCTTGCCGAGTGGCGACAGGTAAGAAATGATGTGGTTGGTCGGGTCCGATTCCCACGGGCCGAGTATGATGTACGTCTCGTCCGCGTTGTCGGTATCGTTGTGGAGAAGGACCTCGGTGGAGAACGATATCTTGTTCGTGGTAATGGTCGTTACGTCGAAAATCTGCGAACGCTCTATCTCGTTGTTGAGCTTGGCGACCTTGGCGTTGAGCTCGTCCTGCTTCTCCTTGGCGGCCTTGTATTCGGAGTTCTCCCGGAGGTCTCCGAGCGACAGGGCGAATGCTATTTCCTTCTGGTTGGCCGGTACGTCGACCTCCATGATGTGGGCCAGCAGCCTGTTCTTCTCTTCGTACTTCCCTGCCGTTACCATAAGGCCGCGCGAGACGATAGATTTCTCCTCGGCGTCGCTGAACTTGTAATCGGGGTGGTGCTCGGTGATCCTTTTTCGAAGCGATACCTTGATGGACGGGTCGAGATCCTTGACGTCGCTGATCAGGGCGAAAAGGCGTTCGGTATCGTCCTTGTCCGCCTCGTCGAGGTAAGCGATGAGCCGGCCGTCCTTGAAGAGGATGTTGTCGACCTGCTTGTTGATGCGGCGGTTATCCGTCGTGTCGCGGTGGTTCTCGATTTCCTTGTAGCTGATGTCGAGGATGTGGATCAGCGTTATTAGCATCTTGTCGTAGGAAAGTCCCAGTTCCTTTACCCACGTCTCGTCCCAGAGGTTCTTCGCAACCCAGATGAATGCCTCGCGGTGATCGCGGTAGTTCTCGACGATCGATACGACCATGCTCTGCAGCCGATCGGATTCTCCCGCTTCCAGGAGGACGTCGATCATGTGCCGGGACAGGGCATAGGGGAAAAGCTTGACGTAGATGTCGGCCCAGTCCGGGAGGAAATTTTTGATGTGCGAGAGGAGGGACGCCTTGAGTAGAGTATCCTTGATGTTGATGTACACGTTGACGATGTCGTCGCAATCGGCCATCAACTCGTTGAAGCCCAGCGTCACGAGGTTCTTCATCTGGGGGATTCTGGCGGACAGTTCCTTCATGAAGAGGAAAGCGGCGACGACTTGCTCGTTCGCCACGGAATACGAACGCACATAACCGCTGAAGAACTGGAGCATCTCGTTGAACAGCTCTGACTCGGAGTCGCCCTTGTCCACAAAATCGCGCATGTCCTGGATTCTTGCGAAGAAATTCTTCTCGGCCTTGAACTGGTTGTAGATTTTTTCTTCATAGGAAAGGGGCCGGTCGCGGACGATAAAGATCCCGACCGATTCGGGCGCGTTGCCGAAAATGGCATCGGTCTTGAGAACCTCGCGAGCCTTGGAGCTCCAGCTCGTCCACTCGCTCGGCGTCAGGACTGAAGGAACCAGCTCGGCTTTCATCTTCTTGATGTCGGTCCTGTTGTCGAAGCTCTTGATCAGCGTCTTCAGCGCCCAGGGAATGTCCTTCTTGATCGTGTCGTGTATTTTTTCCTTGGACCATATGGCCTTGAGAACCCAGATGTGGTCCTTCTTGAGGGTGACGAGGCTGTCGACCGCCATCTTGAGGCCCATGCGGTGGTCCCGCTGCCTGGCGAAATCGATGGAGATCTCGTCGCCCTTGATGCTCCTGATCCGGCCGATGTTCCAGGTCCGGTGGAAGACGAAGTTGCCAACGTCGAAGGAGATGTGCTTTTCAAAATCGGATATGGCTTCGTGAACGTTGCGGTATGACTGGGCCAGGTTCGAGAGGCGGATGTACTCGTCGACGTGCGAGTGGTCGGCGTACTTCGCCTTGTAGCACTCGACGATCTCCTTGCGGACGCCGGGGTTCTTGTCGTCGTACTCGATGATAGTCTTGAGTATGGCGATGGCGGTGTCCCAATCGGACTGGGCTTTGTAATGCTTGAACAGGTCGGTCAGCAACGCCGCGGCCTTGTCCTCGCTGATCTGCTTGGCTATCTTCCGCTGTACGTGATTGAAGAATTCGATGTCGCCGGGAGCATGCTCTATGAGTTTGTTCCATACTTCCTTGACGTTGGAGTAGAGTCCCTTGTTGATGTAGCGGTGGAGCGCCTTGCGGTAGTAATCGACAGCGTTATCGATGTCGCCGGCCTTCTCCTTCTTCTCGGCAATAAGCTTGACGATGTCCGCTTCCTCGTAGTCGACGCGGACGAGCCGTTCCCAGGTTTCGTACATCTCGTCGATCTTGTCGTCGTTCTCGTAGCATTCAGCCAGGCGCAGGAGGGCGTTGCGGTTCTCGCCGTATTCCAGTATCCGTTGGCAGACGTACTCGACGATGTTCCACCTGCGGTTGTCGGCGAAGATGTTTATCAGGGAAACCATGTTCGAATCGTCTATCTGCTGCCTGGACAGGCCGATTATCCCCGACAGGTATAGGGCAGCGATGCTGTTCTTGCTGTGTCCTATGTGCTCGTTGCACAGGTCGCGCACCTCGTCAAGGCATTTCTCGATGGCCGCTTCATGGAAGAGGGCGTCGAGTTCCTTGATCTGGTTGACGGTGTATCCGCTCAGGGTCGCTCGCGTCCACTTCTCTTCGTTGAGCATCTCTTGGAGTTTCTTGGTTATAGGCGAATCGGCCATGTCGGTCTCCTCTTCCTGGATCAGGCTATGTACTGCTTGTAAACTATGGGGTCAAGAAGCTTTATCTTCAGGAGGAGTTCGTCGGTCTTCGACTTGTCCTCTTTTCGGTTCATGTAATGGTCGACCAGCCAGAAGTACCGGTTGATCAGCCTTGGCACGAGGATAGCCCTCCTCGAACCGTCCGCAGCGAGTTCCGTTTCAAGTTCATATATCGATTGCTTGAGCTTGCCGGATTCTACGGGTTTCAGTTCCCGCTTGACCGAAAAGACGCCTTGCAATTCTCCAAGCACAGGTATCCATTCGGCCACCTCGATGCCTTCCTTGCCGAGCTCGCCGACCTTGCCGGCGAGCATGGTGAAGGCGCTCGACTCGAGCAGTTCCGTATCGATCCGTTGCGGATTCAGGAAAAACGCTTCGCGGAACAGTGCTTTCGATGCCCGGGGCTCATCGATCAAGGCGTAGGAATCGGCGAGCTCGGCGAGAATCGCCGGATCGTCACGCTTGGCCTTCGCGGCTCCCTCCAGATACCGCACGGCGGACTCGTAATCTCCCCGACCCTTGCTGGCGCGGCCGAGCCGCAGGGCGATCTCCGGGTCAGCGCTTTCGCCTTCGGTCGCCAGGCTCATGTACCTTGCCAGCGCCACGCCGAATGCAAAATGCTTGAAACAGGAAACAACCCGTTCCCGCTGGGCTCCTAGCCTGGCGAGGAACGGTTTGAATGCCTTCCACCTGGCTATGACGAACTCGCCGGCTTCGAACTGATCCGCTATCGACTGGACTCTCTCCATGGAGTCTGCCCACCACCTGGCGCACTTCATGGCGTACAGGAGCTCCTCATCTTCATAATCGTATTCGAGAGCTCGCTCCAGGGACGCTTGCGCCGACTCCAAGTCAAGTCCGGAGAGAAATTCGTATGCCTCTGAAATGAGCGTTTCCACGCCCGTGGATCGTGCCATGTGCCTCGGATATCCAACGTATTGTTACGATTGTACATGAAATTATTCATATAAGTCAATGAATCTCGCCATCCACGAATGATAATACGGCAGGTCCGCCTTGAGCGGAGTGCGGTGTCGTGCTAGAATCCGGGAATGCGTACACCCATCGTCGCGCCTTCGCTGCTGTCGGCGGATTTTTCAAGGACGGGCGAGGCCGTCAGGACAATAGAGGCGGCCGGAGCCACTTGGCTCCACCTCGACATCATGGACGGCAGGTTCGTCCCTAATCTCTCATTCGGAGCCAAGATGGTAGCCGATCTTAGAAGCTCGTCATCCCTTTTCTTTGATGCCCACCTGATGACCGTCGAGCCCGAGTCGCTCATCGATGCATTCATCGAAGCGGGCGCGGACGCGATCACCTTTCATGTAGAATCGTGCGTCCACGCTCACAGGCTCATCGACAGGATCAAGGCCGCGGGAAGGAAAGCCGGCGTCTCGCTGGTGCCTTCGACGCCGGTGGAGGCAATCGCCGAGGCGATGCGCTGGGCGGACATCGTCCTCGTCATGACGGTTGACCCGGGTTTCGGCGGCCAGCGGCTCATTCCCCGCTGCGTCGAAAAGGTGGCGGCGATACGGGCGTTTCGAGACCGCGAAGGGCTGGCTTTCGACATATCAGTCGACGGCGGCATCAATCTGGATACTGCTCCTGGCGTCGTGGCGGCCGGAGCCGACGTACTCGTCATGGGAAGCGCCTTTTTCGAATCAAGGGACCAGTCGGCCTTGATCGAGGCGGTTTCCGCGCTTCGTGGACCATACTCCAGTCAGCTCGCTTAGGCGCCGACAATATATCGAAGGAAGGAACGAACGCATGAACCATAAAAGTGTCGTCACGTTCGCAGCCATCGTCGCTATCGGCATCTCGCCGGTGCTTGCCCAAGGCGGCGCCCCGGCGCCGAAGCCGGCGGACGATCTGCGTCGCGGCATTGAACTCTTCGCAGGCGCCCGTTATGCCGAGGCTCTGCCGATATTCGATACGCTCTTCCTCGATCCGGCAGCAGGCGCGCTCCGGGCCGACGGGGCGTACTGGTCGGTCCTGACCCTGCTCGCGTCTGGCGATCCGGCCGCTGCCGAGAAAACGATAGAATCCTTCCTTTCGGCGTTTCCGGGCCATGCGCGGACGCCGGAGATGATATACCAGAAGGCGAGGGCAGCCTTCCTGCAGAAAGACTACGAGCGGGCAGTGCGCGCTTTCCAGGCATATGCCGCGGCTTTCCCGTCAGGCGAGCAGGTGCCGGCGGCGGTATTCTGGTCCGCCGAAAGCCTGTACTCCCTCGGAAGGCTGGTCGACGCGGAGAAACTGTATCGAACCATCGGAGAGCGCTATCCCGACAGCGTCAAGGCCGAAGCCGCGAAGTACCGCCTGAGCCTGATTCAGTTCAAGTATCGCGAAGACGAACTGCTGACGCTCCTCAAGTGGAGTCACGAGGAATCGCTTCGCATAATCGAGGAATTCCAGCGGCGTGAAAAATCGTACGAGCAGGCCCTCGAGGTTTACCAGAAACGATACGGCGAAGCCAAGCGCGGCGTAGCCCAGACGCAGGCTTCGCTGGAGGATCAGGTCTCCAGTCTCAAGATCGCCATGGACGACCTTGCCAGGCGGCTTCAGGACAAGGACGCGCGAGTCGCTGAACTGGAGCGCCTGGTGACAGAATCGCGGAATTCGCCCGCCGAGTCCCAACCCGCGGGTTCTATCCCGGCGCAGGCTTCTGTCGCTGGAGAATCCGAGATCCTGGCGATGAAGGAACGGGCCTTGGTACTCATGCAGTTCTACCTGGAGAGGCTGGCCGCGAGATCGACCTCGGGGGGAACGAAATGAAAAAGCTTCCGATGCTGGCGCTCGCCGTGGCGATGCTGGTTTCTTCGTCTTATGGGCTCGAGGCCAAGGATGGCAGGATGCGCCTCGTAGTCGACGAGCGATCCGGCAGGTTTTCCCTGCATTACCTCTCCGATGTCGCAACCAACCGCTACGTTCCGCTTCTGTATGCCCAGGAGATTCGTACCACCTATCCGACCTTGATGGTCGACCAGAAGACGTACCGGCTCGGGGATACTTCCGAATTCCGCGTTACTGTCGGAAAGTACGAGGCAGGAGCGGTCAAGGTCGAGTATCGATCGGCTTTCTGCGCCGTCAGGCAAACCTTCACCTTCGTCGCGTCAAAAGGCGCTGCCATGGCGGACAGCGTGAGGATAGGCTTCGAAATAGAGAATCTTTCGCAGAATGATTCGAAAATTGGGCTTCGCTTCCTTCTGGATACCTGGCTTGGCGAGAAGTCCTTGGCCCACTTCGGTTCCGCATCGTCAGGCGCCCTGACGGGAGAAACTGAACTCGGCAGCGACTACTCGGATTCCTGGATCAGGAGCGCGGAGAACCTCGGCACGGCCATTTCCACCGAGGCTCAAGTAGAAAACCCAGCGATGCTCCAGATCACGCTGACAGTACCGGCTACGAGACCCGACAAGGTAATAGCCGCCAACTGGAAACGCCTGAACGACCAGGACTGGGCCATTACCGTCAACCGCTCCAGAAATTTCACGTTGCTTCCATACTCGATAAACGACAGCGCTATTGCGCTTTTTTTCGAACCGACTGAAGTTCGACCTGGCTCGACGAGGTCGATAGACATCTTGCTGGGGCAGGCAAACTCCGGATATGCCGTGGCCAAGGAAAGTGGAACCGGGATCGTGAGCCAATACGCGGCGATAGCGCCGGCGGAAGCCGCTCCCCTCAGCGAGATGGCCGACCTGATAGCCGTGCGGGCCATCCTCGATGCGCTGAACGATGCGCTTGCCACCGGTACTCCGCTTTCCGCGGATGACCAGGCTGCGCTCAATGCCACCCTCGAGCGCCTCGAGACCCGCAAGGGCAAGTACTGAGCTACATGGCCAGAAACCCGCTCGAAGAGGCAGAGGCGCTCTACCGACGCCGGCGATGGGCGCAGCTCATCAACCTCCTCGAACCGTTGTCCGCCGTATACAGGGAGACTGCGCGCTACTCGGTGCTGCTCGGTTGCGCGTATCTCTACAAGGAGGATACGGGAGGCGCTTATTCGTGCTTCAGACGTGCCCAGTCGCTCGATTTCAGGGATGTAGGCGCGGCTCTTGGACTTGCGGCCGTCTACGTGCGGCGCGGTGATACCGAAAAGGCAGTGCAACTCTATGTCGAGATACTGGAGCGCCAGCCTCATTCCCGCAAAGCCTTGCGAGGGCTCGACTATCTCAGGAAGGGAACGGGACATGAGCGCGGCCTGTCCATACGGCAGGCGAGGAGCCTCTATCCCGAGCCGCACGCTCGCTGGGGTCTTTTTGCCGTGATCGTCGGTGCGCTCGCCCTCGCAGGATTGGCTGTCTGGTCAGGGCCTTACATGCTCGGCATGGTGAGGAATGCCCTGCCGCGGCGCGACGGGGTAGCCGACATCGTGCTCAGCCCGGAGGAACGCGCGGCGCCCGTCGGTTCCGGCGGAGGATTCATCGTCGTACTCACCGAGAAGGAAGCCATCGCCACCTTCGACAAGGCCAAGCGGCTTTTTTCCGATTACCGCGACGAGGCAGCCCTCGTGGAGTTGAACAGGTTGCTCGGGTCAAACGCTACGAGGCAGGTCAAGGCCAAGGCGGAGTCGCTTGCCCGGTACGTACGCGAACCGAGTTTCCTGTCGATGCCCGACCGCTTCTCCTATGCCGACGTAGCCGCTTCGTCATGGCTGTACGAAGGCGTCGGCGTCGTCTGGAAAGGCCTGGCGGCGAACGCGGCGAATGGCGCTTCGGGAACGAGCTTCGAGCTTCTGGTCGGGTACCACGACAGGCAACGGCTCGAAGGCATAGTTCCCGTCAGGGCTGCCTTCGACACTCGCCTGACGCCTGACAGACCTGTTGAAATACTCGCCAGGGTCAGGAATATCCAGGGTACTGGCTTCTGGCTCGAGTGCCTCGCGATACACGAACAATGAAATGAGCAGGCTATGAAGGCTGTAGTACAGCGGGTTCGCGCCGCATCGGTATCGGTGGACGGCCGGCAGGTAGGCTCGATAGAGGCCGGCTTGCTTGTGTACCTCGGCGTCGGCAAGGAAGACGCTGAATCCGATGCCGCCTGGCTGGCCGAGAAGATATGCGGCCTGAGAATATTCGAGGATGCCGGCGGCAAGATGAACCTTTCGGTGCTCGACACAGGTGGGGGAATATTGACGATATCCCAGTTTACGCTTCTCGCCGATTCCCGCAAGGGAAAACGGCCTTCATACGGAAACGCCGCGGAACCAGCGATGGCCGAGAGCCTGTACGAGCGCTTCAAGGCAATGGTCGCGGCGATCGTGCCTGTTACCGCCTCCGGTGTTTTTGGCGCCTCGATGGAGGTCGCTTACGTGAACATGGGGCCTGTAACAATACTCCTCGACACCAGGAATCGCTGACCTCCGTCGCTCTCGTTGCTTGTGCTAAACGAAAAGCCCGACCTCCGTGATGGAGGCCGGGCTTTTCATTGGAAGTGAATGCGGTTATTTTTTGACGTTGCGAAGCACGGCCTGGGCGCCCGCGAGTCTCGCTATCGGCACGCGGAACGGCGAGCACGATACGTAGTTCAGCCCGATGCGGTAGCAGAAGTCGATCGTCGCCGGATCACCGCCCTGCTCGCCGCAGATGCCGAGCTTCAGGTCCGGCTTGGTCTTGCGGCCGTACTCGGAGGCGTGCCTCATCAGGAATCCGACTCCTTCCTCGTCGATCGTCTCGGTAGGATTGGACGGAAGGATTTCCTGGTCGATGTACTGGGGCAGGAAGGAACCGGCGTCGTCGCGGCTGAACGCGTAGGTCATCTGGGTCAGGTCGTTGGTGCCATAGCTGAAGAAGTCGGCGTACTTGGCGACCTTGTCGGCCAGGATAGCGGCTCGGGGAACCTCGATCATCGTGCCGATGAGTACCTTCATCTTGATGCCGGCCTTGGTCAGGGCGGCCTCGACGATCTTCTGGGTGCGGGCCTGGAGTATCGACAGTTCCTTGGGATCGCAGATCAGCGGGATCATGATCTCGGGAGCGACGGGGATCTTCTTCTTGGCGCACTCGACGGCTGCCAGCATGATCGCCTCGACCTGGGTATCGTAGATTTCGGGATAGGTGATGGCAAGGCGGCAACCGCGGTGGCCGAGCATCGGGTTGGACTCGTGGAGGCTGTCTATCTTCGGTTGCAGGTCCTTGGCTTTGACTCCCATGAACTTGGCAAGTTCCTCGGTTTCTGCCTTGGTATGAGGCACGAACTCGTGGAGCGGCGGATCGAGGAGGCGGATGGTGACCGGTTTTCCGCCCATGGCCTTGAAGATGCCGATAAAATCCTTCTTCTGGAGCGGAAGGATCTTCTTCAGGGCGTCCTTGCGGTCCTTCTCGTTCTCGGCCACGATCATCGCGCGGAAGTGGATCAGCTTTTCCTTGTCGAAGAACATATGCTCGGTGCGGCACAGTCCTATTCCCTGAGCGCCGAAATCGAAGGCGCGCTTGGCGTCCGCGGGGGTGTCGGCGTTCGTCCGTACGTTGAATCCCTTGATCGATCCGCGGGCGGAACCTTCACGCGTAGCATCGGCCCAGGACAGGAAGACTTCAAGCTCCTTGCCTATCTTCGCCGCGACGAGCGGCATCTGGCCCTGGTAGATGGCGCCTGTCGAACCGTCGATCGTCATCCAGTCGCCTTCCTTGAACTTGACTCCGGCGA
>PGXR01000299.1 GCA_002839245.1 Spirochaetae bacterium HGW-Spirochaetae-7
ACATGCCCAGTATCTCTATCGAACCCCCGAGCCCCGCGACGAAGCCGCCTAACGCCTGGCTGTAGATGACGACGGCGTTGGTGTCTATGCCAGAGTACTGGGCGAACCTGGCGTTGGCGCCGGTCAGCCTGATGCGGTATCCCCAGCGGGTCTTCTGCATGAAGGCCGCCGCCACGAACACGAGGGCGACGACGACGAAAAGGCCCACCGATATCCTGGTCTTGGGCACCAACTTTGGCAGCAGGGCCGTCGTCCTGAACTGGTACGACACCATCGCGCCCGCGTTGACGTCGCGCAGGTAGTAGTTGATCAGGAACAGCCCGAAGAAGAACGCGATATAGTTGAACATGAGGCTGGACACGAGTTCCGAGGCGCCCCACTTGACCTTGAGCGCCGCCGGAATGCCGCAGAACAGGGCCCCGACCATGCTGCCGAACAGCACCGCCACGATGGGGTGCAGCACCGGAGGCAGGTCGAACTTGATGGCGACGAAGCTGGTCGCTATGGCGCCTATGAAGAATCCGCCCTCGGCCCCGAGGTTGAACTGCGCGGCGGAGAACATCACGCTGATGGCTATGCCGGTAAAAACCAGCGGTATCATCAGCTCAATGACGTTGCCGAAGTGCCTGAAGCTGTCGAGCGGCCCCAGGAGGAACATCGCCAGGGCGGCACCGGGATCGTCGCTTATTATCAGGATGATGACGAGAGCAATAGTCAGCGCTATCAGTATCGCAAGGCCGGTGCGCACGACCTCGAAGGTCCTCTGTTGCCTAGTCATGTGCTACCCCCGCGATTTCCTGGGCGTCCTGCTTCCTGAGCCCGAGCATATAGAGGCCGAGCTCCACCTCGCCGACCGCCTTGGCGTCGGGAACGTAGGCGCATATCCTGCCGCCGTACATCACGATGAGGCTGTCCGACAGCTCCATCACCTCGTTGAGGTCGGCGGAGACGAGTAGTACGGCGGCTCCCGCGTCCCTGAGCTCGACGAGCCTTGCCCGGATGAATTCCGTTGCGCCCACGTCTATGCCGCGCGTCGGCTGGTCGGCGACTATCAGCGACGGTTCCGAGGAGAATTCCCTTGCCACGACGACCTTCTGGATGTTGCCGCCGGACAGCATGCCCACTTCCTGGTCGGGCGACGAGCACTTGATGGCGTATTCTGCTATCAGTTTCTCGGAGTTGGCGCGGATTGCCTTTCCGTCGAGCATGACCTTCCCGGTGAACCCCGGCAGGTCGTGGTTGTACGACATCAGGTTGGCCTCGACGCCGAGCGACGGCGCGCAGCCGTGCGTCATCCTGTCTTCCGGCACGTGGCAGACCCCCGCCTGGCGTATCTGCCGTATGCTCATCCCGCCTACCGACGCCCCGCCGACGCTGATGTCGCCCGCCGAATACTTGCCGAGGCCGGTTATGGCTTCGACGAGTTCGCCCTGTCCGTTTCCCTCGACGCCCGCTATGCCGAGTATCTCGCCGCGGCGTACCGAGAACGACACGCCGTCGACCGCCCGCTTCTTGAAGCGGTCGTAGACCAGGAGGTCGCGTACCTTGAGCACGGTCTCCTTGGGGACGGCGGGCGTCTTGCGTACCTCGAGGATGACGTCGCGGCCGACCATCAGCCGCGATATGTCCTTCGCGTCGACCGTCGACACCTCGAAGGTGCCCTGGACCGAGCCGTTGCGCATTATCGTCACCCGGTCGCACAGTTCCTTGATCTCGTTGAGCTTGTGCGAAATGAAGACGATGGTGTTGCCCTGGGAGCGGAGCGCCTTGAGCTGGGAAAATAGTTCCTCTGTCTCCTGCGGCGTCAGCACGGCGGTCGGTTCGTCGAGTATCAGGATCTTCGCGCCGCGGTACAGAGCCTTGAGTATCTCGAGCCGCTGCTTGATGCCGACCGGCAGG
>PGXR01000300.1 GCA_002839245.1 Spirochaetae bacterium HGW-Spirochaetae-7
GGGTTCATGGATGCCTCCACCGCTACTACCTGCGTGCGAACACCGGCGCTTGCAGAGAACCAAGGTTCGACGAACTAACTAAACCTTGCCACATTCGGTTTATTGTGTTAAGAATATAGGATATAGGATGTTTTCCTACAAGATGAGCACCAGCCATAAACCAAAGGATCGAGGTGACACCATGACGACAGTCGCAGAGCAACTGATACGACGATTCAAGGAAAGGGGCATTCGGTTCGTTTTTGGCGTTCCGAGCGGCTCCTGGTTATATTATATGGAAGCGATGCGAAAGGAAGGCGTCGAATTCGTGCTTGTCAGCAATGAGGCCAGCGCCGGATTCATGGCTGACGTCAGCTCGCGGCTTACGGGCGTTCCCGGCGTATGCTATGGCACCGTCGGTCCCGGAGCGACCAACCTGAGCACCGGAGTCGTCAATGCGTATCTTGACCGCTCGCCGGTGATAGCGCTGACCAGCGAACCGCCAGAAAAGCTGATAGGCCGGACCGTCCAGATGGCGATAGACCATCAGGCCCTGTTCCGCCCCATCACCAAGGCGACGACGAGGCTTACCGCCGACCGCATCGACCAGATACTCGCGCAGGCATTGCGGATCGCCACCGCAGAGGCCCCCGGTCCCGTGCACATCGGCCTCCCCGAGGATCTTGGCTCGCGCAAGATTCCCGACGCACTCCCAGCTTACGCCCCGTCCTGGCCGCGTCCCTCCCTCATTGCCCCTGCGGAAGCGACGCTCCTCGACACCATGGAGAAGGTATTCCTCCGCTTCAAGCGTCCCGTACTGGCCGTGGGTCTTTCCGCGGTCCGGGCGGGGGTCGGCCCCCTCGTGGCACGGATAGCCGAGAAACACGGCCTGCCCGTGGTACTCACCCCGATGGCCAAGGGCATGCTGCCGGAAGACCATCCCTGGTACGCAGGCGTCCTGTTCCATGCCCTCAGCGACCGCGTCGCCGAGACGCACCAGCAGGCTGACCTCGTGGTCGCGGTGGGCTACGATCCGGTGGAGTTCAACTTCGAGGACTGGATGCCCGAAGTACCGCTACTGCACCTCGACACGGTCGAGGCTGACATCGACCGGTCGGTCTACCGCGAGGTCTACGACATCGTGGGGGACATACCCACCTCGCTCGAGCGGCTTGCCGCCTCTGCGCCCATCGACTCGTCCTGGGACAAGGCCGCGCTGAAGGTTCGCCGCGACGCGATGTTCCAGGCGATGGAGCCTCCCGCCGGCAGTTTCGGCCCGCGCGCCGCGCTGGCCATCCTTCGCGAGCTCCTGCCCCAGGACGGCATCATGGCCTGCGACGTCGGCGCTCATACGCACCTCATAGGGCAGATGTGGCGGACGCCCGCGCCCGGGCTCCAGCTGATGACCAACGGCTGCTCCTCAATGGGATTCGGCGTCCCGGCAGCCATAGCCGCCAAGCTGTGCCGTCCCGACAGCAAGGTGGTCTGCGTGACCGGCGACGGAAGCTTCCTCATGACGGCAGGAGAGATAGCCGTTGCCCGCCGCAGGAAGCTCGCCATGGTCTTCGTCGTGCTCGCCGACGAGAGCCTCGAACTGATCAGGCTCAAGCAGGACCGCAAGCATTTCCCGCGGTACAGCACCGAGCTCTACCATGAGCCATGCCCAACCGCAAAATTCGTCTTTGGCGTACCAGTGTTCCGTGCCGACGATGCGGCCAGCTATCGGGCCGCCTTGGTCGAGGCTTTCAGGACCGACGGGCCGGTCATCGTCGAGGCCCACATAGACAGCACCGAGTACGACGACCTCATCGGTCGCAAGCACAAGTAAAGGAGCATAGATCAATGGAACGAATCGAAAAGCCATCCATATTCAAGCCGGAGGCCGCCATGGCCACCAGGCTCCAGAGCGTACCTTT
>PGXR01000033.1 GCA_002839245.1 Spirochaetae bacterium HGW-Spirochaetae-7
GGTCTCGGCGATGCTGGTGGAGACTATGACGCGCCGGGGAGCGCCGGCGGGCGGGGAGACTATGGCTCGCTGCTCGCGCAACGGCATCGAGCCGTGGAGGGCGAGTATCTCCACCGGCCCCGCGTCGGACAAGCCGTGGTCAAGCATGGCCCTGAGGCTCATGGCCGTCGCGCCCATCTCGCGCAGCCCGGGAACGAAGGCAAGGATGTCGCCGGCGGTCGCGCCGAGCGCCGTGGCGATAGCCCTGGCCAGGGCCAGCTCCTGACGCTCGCCAGCTTGCGGCGGGGAATACGACAGGTCTATCGGGAACAGGCGCCCGGGCACCGCGATCGTCGGGCATTCCAGGAACGTGGACAGCGCCGCGGTATCCATGGTCGCCGACATCACGAGTATCGACAGGTCTCCGCGCGCTTCCCGCGCCTCCGCGGCGAAGGCGAGGCCGAGGTCCGCCAGGGCCGACCGTTCGTGAAACTCGTCGAAGGCGACCAGGTGGACGCCGGTCAGCAGGGGATCGTCCTGCACGATCCTTATGAACACAGCCTCCGTCACGAATTCGACCACCGTGCGCGGCCCGGTCCTGGAATCGCCGCGGACGCGGTAACCGACGGTTCCGCCCGGCTCCTCGCCCAGGAGCTCGGCGACCCTTGCCGCCGCGGAGACAGCGGCCAGCCGCCTCGGCTCCAGGATGATCGCCTTGCCCGGCAGTTCCCTGCGCTCCGCCAGGTACGCCGGGACGGCGCTCGTCTTGCCGGCCCCCGTCTCCGCCGACAGTACGAGCGAACCGCAGCGCAGGGCGTCCGCAATCTCGGGGAGGAACGGGAAGATCGGCAAGTCGTCGAGGCGCATGGCGTCATTGTGCCCGAAGCGGAGGCCCAGGCGCAAGAATGACGGGACGCCCGTTGCCGTGTATACTGGATGCATGTCAACGGATGCCGTGGCCTATGCTCCTTCATTTCCGGTAGCCGAGTCGCCCGGCATCGGCCTCTACGCCGAACGCGGCCTCCATGCCGCCCTCAAGGCCGCCTACGGAGCGCGCCCGGGAGCCAGGGTGGAAGCGGCGGTCGCCGGCAAGGTCGTCGACGTGGTCCTGCCCGACGAACTCGTCGAAGTGCAGACACGCAACCTGGGCGCCATCGCCGAAAAAGTCCTGCACCTGGCCTGCGTGATGCCCGTGCGCATCGTCCACCCCATCGTCGTGGAGACCATAGTCGAGCGGCTCGACCCCGGCGACCTTTCGCTCGTCTCCTCGAGGCGCGCCAGGACGAGGCGTGACTTCTTCAGCCTCTTTGACGAACTCGTCCGCGCCTCCATCGTCATCGCCTCCCCGAACGTACGTTTCGACGTATTGCTCGTGCGCGTCAGGGAACTCCGCGTCCGCGACGGCTCGGGCTCCTGGCGCAGGCATGGCGACAGGGTCCTGTCGCGCGACCTGCTCGAGATAGTTTCGACGACGAGCCTCGACACCCGCGCCGACTGGCTCGCGCTCATCCCTGCCGCACTGCCCGAACCCTATGACTCGGGCATGCTCGGGGCCGCGCTCGGAATTCCCGCGCCGAGAGCGCGCAAGCTGCTGTACGCGTATGCGCGGGCGGGCCTGCTCGTTCAGGCGGGCAAGACGGGAAACAGGAAACAGTACAGGGGGGCCGGCTCATGAGGATGCTTTTCGACATACACTGCCACACGATGTCGCTCGCGAGGCCGGCCATCGGGCGCTTCGTCGACGCGTTCATGCAGGGCGGCCTGGAATCCATATACTCGCAGGTCGCCGCGCCGGGATACCTCCTGCCTTCCCTGGCGCTCAAGGGCGGCGAACCGATACGCAACCTGCTGGCTGCCGTCGAAAACGACCCGGCCGACCTCATAGCCCTCCTCGAAGACGATCTTTCAGGCGCTTTCACGGCCGAACATGTGCCTCGAAAAGGCATCCTGGGCATGTCCGGCATCTCGTTCCTGGACGACGATTGGGACACGTGGCTCATATGCCCGCTGATGATGGATTTCGGCGCGAGGGCGACCGGGGGTCCCTCGTACTATTCCGCTCCGCCGCGCAAGTCTATCGAAGAGGCCGTCCGCGAGACCCTTGCAGGCATCCGCGGCTACCGCCGCATGCGTCCGGACGGGCGCATCGTCGTCAGGCCATTCCTGGGCATCGACCCCGGCGCACGCGGAGCCGCCGAGACGGAGCGGCTGCTGACCCGCTATTTTACCGGTTATGCGAGGCGGTCCGCTTCGCAGCTTTCGGCTTTCAAGGCCGCCGGCCGCTGGCGCGGCGACCCCGAGCGTCCCCAGCGGGGATCGTTCGCCGGGATAAAGCTGTATCCCCCTCTCGGTTTCGATCCGTGGCCCGAGGGCAGGGCCGAACTCGACGCCACCAAGCTGCTGTACCGATTCTGCCAGAAGCGGCGGATTCCGCTGGTCGTCCATTGCGACGACCAGGGCTACCGCACGATACCGTTCCAGGAGTCGGCCCGGTTTACCGAGCCTTCACGGTGGGGCACCATCCTCAAGGCCTTTCCCGACCTCGTCGTGGATTTCGCCCATTTCGGGGAGCGTTACCTGGCGCACGGCAAGGCGCGCGACGAGTGGACCGATACCATCATCTCCCTCATGCGCCGCTATCCGGGCGTCCACGCCGACGTCGCCTTCAACGGCAGCGATCCCGCCTACTGGAAGCGGCTCCAGCACCTCCTGGGCAACCTCGACGGTCCCACGGCGGACACGGTGCGCGAACGCCTCCTCTTCGGTACGGATTTCGTCATAAGCCTCATGAAAGCCAGGTCCTACCTCGACTACGTGCTCGATTTCGCCGAAAGCCCCCTGGAACCCGGCCTCAAGCGCGCGATGATCAGCGAAAATCCCGCCAGGTTCCTGTTCGGGGGCTAGAGGTAGAAGGTCGCGCCGGCCACGACTACCCAGCGGGATATCTCCTTGCGGTTCCAAGGGGCGGTGTCGCCAGGCACCGAGACGCAAGCTTCGATGAACCATACAGCACTACAAGGCCGGACCATGTTCCTAGGCTGGAATTGCCGCAATGGCACGCAATGCCCTTCGGGAGCTGTCGACCGGCATCTGGCCTGGCGGACTAGATCCTCAGGGTTCCGCGGAATCCCCGGGCGGCGTAGTACGAGGACGCGCCGTTGTGAAAAACGAAGACAGCGCCGTAGCGACGCTAGCAGAAGAGGGCGCCTCCAAGCTTCCTGATGCCCCGCGGGGTCATCACCCAGCTTGAAGTTTTCATGTCAAAACTCCCGCGCGCTGCGTCATGTTCCGGCACGCTTAATCATCCAGCCCCAATCCAGCTAGAATTTTCGGGATGTATTTGTCAACCCTTGACTCTCTCGTCTTTGATTGCTTGGGCTGGGAGAAATGAAAGACGTATGCCCTTTGCCGTCCCGGAGACAGCGACTTGAATGCTGAGCACAACGCGGGGTGCTCGTCAAACCTGGCTTGAAGTTCCGCAGGTACGGCAAAATCAGATGTTTTTTTCATCTCCACCTTCAAGCCCGATCTTTCAACCTCGGTTGCTTCGAGTATGTAGGCTTTCAGGGTCTCGGCCATTTTGTCTATTTCCTCGACATGGGTGAACCGGATCTGGCGTCCCGCCTGGACATTCTCGGTTTGCTGGATCAGCAGGCCCTTCTCGTCTCTAAGCAACGCACCCTTGATGAACAGGACTGCGCAGTATTCCTTGAAACCATGCATCAGCACGACGTTTTTCCCGTCGAGCGTGTAGCATGGCTGACCCCACTTGAGTTCTTCGGTGAGATGGCATTCAAGAATGACCTGTCTCAGCTTCTTGAATTCCGCCTGCCACCTTCCTTCATTTCTCAGGAATTCATCGACGTCATGGTTCATATGCTGTTCCTCTGGAATATAATATCTTGATTTTTTCTTGCATGATCAAATGGTTGGGAATTTCTTTTGCGCCTTTCGCATTGGTCTTTCCGGATCCCGCGTGGCGCGCACGGAGCGTCACTACTGCCCCAGCCATTCCTCCAGCCTGGAAAGCGCTTCGGGCATGTTCTTCCTTCCAAAGCCGATCCTGAAATACGAGCTGTCGTAGTCGTAGTATTTTCCCGGCAGGAGCAGTACCCCCGTCTCGGCGACCAGGCGCTCGGCCAGCGTCTCTGAATCGGAACCGTCGGACAGGTGCGGGAATGCCACGGACCCGGCTACCGGGGGCGTCCACCGGGCAAAGCCGGAACGTCGCTCGAAAAATCCTTCGAGCAACGCAAGGTTCCGGGCTACGATTCCGCGGTTCCTGGCCGCGATAGCCTCGAGGTTTCGTACCGCTATCTCCGCAATCAGCTCGCTCGGCGCGGAAGCGCATATAGAGTTGTAATCCTTGATGACGGCAACAGCGTCCAGGATGTCCGCCCGCTTCGACGCGAGCCAGCCTATCCTGAGGCCGGCGAGACCCGAGTGCTTGCTGAGCACATCCAGCGCTACTCCGTTCTCGTACGCCTCGCAGACCGAAGGCAACCGTGCCTCCTGGTCGCGTTCAAGCCGGCGGTAGACCTCGTCAACGAAGAGGACCGCGCCGGCCCTGCGGGCATGTGCGACGATGGCTTCGAACTCGTCCCTGGTCGGCAGGGCGCCGGTGGGATTGTGCGGCGCGTTGAGGATGATAAGCTTCGTCCCCCCGCTTCCGGCCAGGCCCGGCAGTTCGTCCGGGTCGAGGAACCACCGCGGCTTGCCGCCCTGTCCGGCGGTCTCCCTGAAATGCCACGGCACGAGCTCGCAGCCGAGCGAGCGGGGTATCTCGGACAGCGACTGGTAGCACGGCGCGTTGACAACGACGCGGTCTCCTTTCTCCAGCAGCGCCATGCAGAGGTTGAGTATCGCCTCCTCGGCACCTGAGTGTACAAAGACTCCCTCCGGGGACAGCCCCGCGTAGTGCGCCGCGATCGCCGTCCTCAGCGACGGGGCGCCGCGAGTCTCGGTGTAGCCCAGGCGTAGCTCGAGCAACCTGTCGGTCGAGCCTTCTTCCATCGCGAGCAGCTCCCTTACGGGAATTGATTCACAATCTGACGAGCAGAGGAGGTACTTGGCGCTGAACTCGTGCTTGGCAAAGAATCGCTCGAGCGCGAAAGGTTTGAAGAAACTCATGGGTACTCCTTGGATTGATGGATCTTTTGTTTGGCGGCTAGAATCAGCGTATCGAGCCGCTCGCTCGGGTTGAAGTCGTCACGGCAGCATTCATCTGCTTTTTTCCCGCAGTATTTTAAGCAGGTATTCATATGTCGGTGGCGGCCCTGTATTTATCCGCCTGTCGTCGACGAATATCGCATCGGCCATTCCTCATTCTTCCATGGATTCGTCATTGTCCGTATCTACTTCGACATACTCATTCTTGCTTCCGAATTGCTGGACCGTCCGCACCCAGTTCCTTTGCGTCCTGCTCGGCCGCCTTGAGCAGTTCCTTCCCGATTCCTTTCTTCCTGTTGTCACCGGCTCCCTGCTTGTATCCATGTACCCAAATGCCTACCGCTGAATTGCTTGCGAAGATATAGCGGTGAACGCCTGGACGACAGGCAGTCAAGGCAAACTACGTACGCGCGATGGTCTTGACTCGCGGATGACGCACTTGGCCGAAGTTATTTTATACCCGATTCAATCGAAGCGCCAGCAATTCATGCAGGGCGGAAAATAAGAAGACCCGGCCGCCGATCGCACGGCAGCCGGGCCGGAGCAAGTGTAAGCTTGACGATCAAGTCTCCAGATGCCAGTCGAATTCAAGCGCCTTGCCTGGGCCAGCGAAGCGACTTTAAGAAGATGAAGACTACCAGGCCCAGTTCAAGCAGACCAAATAGATAGTAGTATGCCCAGCTCTCGCCCAGCAGGTTCCCGATGTTCACCATAAAGTAGATGGTGCTGGCTGCCAAATTGACAATACGGTCTATTCTTGCGGTCGCAAGAGCAGATACAAGTATCATCAGACTTGGGATGACCATCAGCAACCCAGCCAGGAATAGACCCAGCTGAGAAACATCGAATGGTCCCATTTTACCATCCATCATGCTGCTGATTCCTCCCGGCCGGCAAAGCCCGAAGTAGTCGCAATATACGTACAGAAACATCATGGCAATCCAGGTGGACATGATGACCAGCTTGGTATCGACCTTGTGGTCGACCAGTATTGGCTTTTCTTTCATTTGAAGCTCCTTGCGGCAAGTTTCGATTTCCTAGAACCTGAAGCCGATGTTCAGGTGGGGTTCGAAAGGCTGATAGTTGGGCCAGTTATTTTCCTTCTGCTGGAACGCATCGGGGAAATTGGTATTGATCGGCCAGTAGTTCATGTAGATCGCCGGCTTGATAAAGAATCGGCCATGTAAAAAGTTTATCTGGTAGCCAAGCTGCGCCTGCAGGTACAGCTGGAATCCCGATTGGATACGCTGATCGTCGCTCGTGTAAAAGTTTTGCATAAAAGGGACTGCATACAAGGACGCAAATAGTCCCTTCCAGACGAACCTCTGGTAGCCGACCCCCAGGCCGAAGCCCCTGACAAAACCGGGATACTCTTCATCAGGAGATCCAAAGCTTGGGTCCCACATGGGAATTCCAAGAGGCGCCGAGTATTTCCATGTTATGCCGTTCAGGAATATGGAATTTTTCTCGTCCAGCTGGTAGCCAAGGCATAGCTGGTAGAAATCCGGCGGATCGGGCAAGAGGTTGGCGATCATCCATAAAGAAGTCTCGACCATGCATGGCATGCTGCCACTGTCCGGTTCTTCTGCGGCAAGGGAGAAGCTGCAAAAGAGCGAAAGAAAGAAAAGGAATCCTGCGGTCATTCGAAAATACGGTCTATTCACAATCTACCTCCATTGTAGTATGGAGAGGGTAGCTGGAATCACCACGAATGACATTGATCCAAGTCAAGAACGATAGGGAATCTATTTTTTCTCCGTCGGACGGGAAAGCCTCTTGCGTATCCTGCTCAATGATTCAGGTTGTACCCCCAGATAGCTGGCGATCTGGTACTGAGGAATCCTTTGGAGCAAATCCGGCCTCTTTTCCACTAGATCCAGATAGCGTTCCTCCGGAGTCGAGGTCCTGTAGCGGGCCAGACTCACCTGAAGCTTTTCCGCCATAATTTCGGTCATGGCAAGGCAGACCGTCTTGAGTTGGGGATATTCCGCGAGCGTTCTCTCTTCCTGATCGGGCGTGCTCACCACCGCAACGGTATCCTCCAGGCATTCCAGGAAATGTTCAGAAGGAACATCCTTTCCCAAGCCCAGGGGGAGTACCGATTCTTCTTCGATGAAAAATTCTATTGTCTTGTCTTCCCCGTTTTTCAGGATATAGCTGCGGATGCAGCCCTTTAAAATGAAGTAGCCCTTTTCTGCCCGCTCCCCCTCCCTCAATAGCACCGTAGCTCTGGGATACGATTGCACGAATGAGCTTTTCGCCAGAACATCTGCAAGCTCGTCTGTTATGGGCATATAGCGTGACAGATAGGTTGCCAATTCAGTGCTCACGGGGGAACCTCCTTTTCCCGATCCGGCGCACGCACAGCCCGCCTGGCACGTGTCGGGCCCGGGCGCCTGCTCAGTGTATGTACAGCGAGAATCCGCTGCAGTCGTTTGCAATGCCATTCTGGTCCAGGACGGCCGATATCTCTCCCCGGTGATGCGTGCCGTGGTTGAGGACATGGAAGATCGCGTGCCACATGGTGCGCTCGAGCACCTTGCCGTCGTTGCCGCGATAACTGACGCGCCGCTCGAATTCGACCACGGGCAACTCGTTGACGAATTGTTCGATCAAGGCATTGGCTTCGCGTAGGAGTGCCGTCGCCTTGACGCTGTCGCTTTTGATTTCGGCGCCGATTTCTTCAAGCGGCCGTGACAGCATCCCGCCCGCGGCCAGGCACGGATAGGAACCGAAGCCGGAAAAACGCTTGAGCCAGAGCGCGAAAGCCCAGGCCATGTGCTCGACGGTGCCGTCGATGCTCTTGTAGAATAGGCCGACATCCTTAGTCCTGAGATCGGCCGGCGCCTTCTCGATGATTGCGAGAAGCGCGTCCGCGGATTTTCCGTTGTACTCGGCCATGCGCTGCAGTACCTGTTTCATGAAAAGCCTCCTTGTCTGTTCCGCCCGTGGCGGGATAAGCCGTATTCCCGGTTTTATGGCGATATGGCGCCGCATGATATTGCCGCCGGCTATTTCATCTTCCCGCGAATTTCTTCGAGTATCTCGATCTGCATTTCCTGGATGTCCATCATCTTCGCCCATTGGTCCAACAGCAGGTGATCGACCTTTTCGTGCAACGTGCGTATTTCTATTTCTGATTTCAGGTTGATCCTGTAATCGTTCTCCGACCTGATCCTGTCCTTCTTTTCCTGCCTGTTCTGGCTCATCATGATTATCGGTGCCTGTATCGCGGCGATGCACGACAGGATCAAATTCATGAGGATGAACGGGAACGGATCGAATGGTTTCGTCAACAGGAAGCTGCTGTTCACGATTATCCATCCGGCCAATACCATGAAAAACAGTATTATGAATTTCCAGCTTCCGCCGAATTTCGCTACCCTGTCCGAGATCGCGTCCCCGATCGTCAGGATTTCCTTCTGGGCCATGTTGACGTTTTCTACGATGCTCTCGTTTTCATCGATGCTTCTCAGCACGTCGCTTTCCAGTTCCTTGATGTTGCCGTTCTCTTCCTCGATCATCAGTGAAATATACTGGGTCCTGTACGCATTGTAGTCGTCCCTGCAAATCTTCTGGTAGTCGTCCCAGCCTGGATTATCACGTACTATCATTTTTTCAATTTCATGGCGAATACCGTGTCCGCTTATGAGGTCCGACCCGGGGAATTCTTTTTTACAGACATAACACTTTTCATTTTCCACTGCTAACTCCAATCCCGGGCATGGCCAAAAGTCGGCAGTACCATCCGCCATATTCACGCAGTGAAGCAGGTGGAGCGAATGGCGGCATGCGAGGCTCTGTCCCTCGTGGTCCTGATCACGGATGGATAGTAGCCCCCAACCCGACGTTCGTGCAAGGAGAGGATCTTGGCGATCCCGCCCCCGCGACCCGGGGGCTTGACGCCGGGACCGGCAAGGCCGAACATCGACATGGACGCCGGCCGGTGCTAAGAACCCGCGGACGGCACGCTGGCAATCGGGAGGATTTCGATGATAACTGTCGAAGGTTTGCGCTTTACCTATCCGAAGGCGCGATCGGAAGCCGTTCGCGGAATCGACTTCAAAGTCAGCCCCGGAGAGGTATTCGGTTTCCTGGGACCAAGCGGCGCCGGCAAAAGCACGACCCAGAAAATCCTCCTCGGTTCACTGCGGGGCTACGCGGGTTCGGCCATGGTCGCCGGCGTCGAGGCCGCCAGGGCCGACGCAGGGTACCGTGCGCTCGTCGGAGCTGCCTTCGAGTTCCCGTGCTTCTACCAGAAGCTGACAGGCATCGAGAACCTGTCGCTTTTCGCGTCGTTCTACCCCGGGCCCAAGGACGACGCCCGTGCCCTCCTCGAACGCCTGGGCCTCGCCGACGCTGCCGACAGGCGGGTGGCCGAATACTCGAAGGGCATGAAGGTGCGGCTCAACCTGGCACGCGCGGTGCAGCACAGGCCGAGGATACTCTTCCTCGACGAGCCGACGAGCGGCCTCGATCCGGCCAACGCCCGCATCGTGCGGGACATCGTGCGGGAACGGGCTGCGGACGGCGTCGCGGTGTTCCTGACCACGCACGACATGGCCGCCGCCGATGCGGTCTGCGACCGGGTAGCCTTCATCGTCGACGGCATGATAGCCGCCTGCGATGCGCCCTCAGCGCTCAAGCGCCGCTACGGCAGGCGGGCAGTCGTCGTCGACAGGGCTCCTGCCGCCGGCGTCGAGGCCGCGGCCGTAGGCGACGGAACGGGAGCCGGACAACGCGAGTTCGGCTTCGACGGCCTCGCCGACAACGCCGAATTCCTGGCCGAGCTGCGGAAGCCGGGCCTTCTTGGCATCCGGACCCTCGACTCGAGCCTGGACAGCATTTTCCTGGCTCTGACCGGCAAGGAGCTCGCATGAACCTGGCGGTGCTCGTGCGCAGCGATGTCCGGCTGCTCTGGCGGCACGGCTTCGCGATAGCCTATCTCGTGGTGGCGATACTGTACGCAGCGATAATCTCGGCGCTCCCGCGCGAATGGGCCGACGCGGTGCTGCCGGTACTCGCGTGGAGCGACCCGGCGTTCTTCTGCTTTTTCTTCGCCGGCGCCAGCGTCTGCCTCGACCTGGCCCAGGGGACCTTCGGCGCGCTGTTCGCGACGCCACTGCGGCCCGCCGTCTACATCGCGGTCAAGGCGGCCAACCTGTCCGTGCTGGCCTTCGCGATGGCCGCCGCGGTCTCGGCGAGTTCCAGAGGCGCGGACTTCAGGCCCTGGCCCCTGGCCGCCTCCTGTCTCGCAGGCGGCATCCCCTCGGCAATCCTCGGCGCTTCACTCGCGCTCAGGCTCAAGTCGATAAACCGTTTCCTCATAGGCTCGATGCCGGCATTCCTCTTCCTTGCATTGCCGGTCGTCCAGTACGCGGCGGGACGTTGGCTTCCGCCGTGGTTCGGCATGATCGCGGCCATGACGCCTGCCGACGGCGCGCTGCGGCTGGCCAGGGCGGCCTACCAGGCGGTCCCGGTGCCCGAGCTGGCCGTCGGGCTTGCCGCGGCCGCGGTATGGTCGGCGGCCCTCTCTATCCTGGTGCTCGGGCCGGCCGTAGCGGCGGCGAGGGCCGACTGAGATGCGCGGCAACGCGATGCGGCTCGTCGCCGCCGACGTCCGGATGGTCGCCCGTGATCCCTTGCTGATGCTTATGCCCTTCGTGCCCTTTCTGGCAGCCGGAGCGCTACGCTTTTTCCTGCCCCTGCTTTCGGCCTTCGTCGACAAGGCGACAGGGTTCAGGATCATGGAATACGCCGACCTTGCGCGAGTCGTCATCACGCTGTTCCCAGGCATGTTCTACGGCATGGTGGCGGGCTTCCTCCTTCTCGATGACCGCGACGACGGGGTGTCGGCGTACTGGGGCGCGACCCCGGTCGGGCGCTCGGGTTATCTGGCGGCCAGGCTCGGCCTGTTCTCGGTGGCGGCTTTCGCAGCCGGGCTCGCCGTCGGCCCGGTACTTGGCCTGGGAAGGATAGGCGCGGCGGGAACCCTCGGGACCGCCGCGCTGGGTGCAGCCCAGGTTCCCTTCATCGCGCTGTTCCTGGCGGCTTTCGCGGCAAACAAGGTGGAGGGACTGTCCATCCTCAAGGCACTGAGCGGTCTGGACATGGCGCCGATCGCCATATACCTCTCGCTTCCGATACGCGCGGTCGGCTGGCCGTTTCCTCAGTACTGGGCCGCCGAATTGGCGCTTGGACGCAACGCACCGCCCGTCGTCGCGCTCGTTCTCGGAGTGATGACGAGCGTCCTGTGGACGGTGATCCTGGCCGCCAGGTACCGGCGGCGCGTCGACTGAAAAGGCGGCCTTCCCGCGCGAGGGATCGAAGCGAAAGCCCGGAGTGTCGTCATCCATGACGCCCCCGTCCGCCAGGACGGGTACGTCATGGATGACGAGTCGGCGCGCCCCATTGTCGTTTTTTCGGGTTTCTACTATACAGATGTTATGAACAATGCGATCCTGCGCCGGCCGCTTTTCGGGCCGGCTTCGTTTTACCGCGAGGTGCTGGCCGTCGCGATCCCCGTGATGGCCCAGCAGGCCATCCAGAGCCTGGTGTCGCTGATAGACAACTTCATGGTCGCGGGACTCGGCGACGCCAAAATGGCCGGCGTCAACGTGGCCAACCAGGTCAACTTCGTCTACCTCGTCGTGATGATGACGCTGTCGGGCGCGGGCGGCATCTACATGTCGCAGTTCCGCGGCGCCGGGGACGAGGAGGGCATGAAGCAGGCCTACCGTTTCAAGGCGATCATGACGATGGGCGTTTCCGCACTGTACTTTGCGCTGTGCCAGACCATGCCGTCGGCCCTGATATCGATGATGACGATGGGCAACGCCGCCCAGGCAGAGATAGTCGCGCACGGAGCCGGATACCTGCGGATGGTCTCGTGGATGTTCATACCGATGGGACTGTCCCAGGCCATAGGCACCGCGTACAGGGAGATAGGCAAGCCGGGCGTTCCGCTGACTATCTCGGTCTGCGCGACGCTGGTCAACACCTTCTTCAACTGGGTGCTGATATACGGCAACCTTGGCGCGCCGAGGCTGGAGATAGGCGGCGCTGCTATAGCGACGAATATAGCGCGGGGCGCCGAAGTCATCGCCTTCGTGATGTTCGCGCGAGCCAGCAAGGTCCCGTTCTTCGTGCCGCTCAGCCGGTTGTTCAAGGCCAGATGGTCGCTGTTCCGCGAGATACTGGGCAAGTCGAGCCTGATGCTGCTGTCCGAGACTAGCTGGGTCGTGTCAGAGACGGTGACGACGGCCCTGTACAACGGCCGCGGCGGCGCAGAGGTGGTCGCCGGCATGTCCGCCGGCTGGGCGATCGCCAATATATTCTTTCTCGTGTTCACCGGCATTCACGTCTCCACCGGGGTCGTCGTCGGGAGCCTCCTGGGGGCCGACCGGCTCGACGAGGCCAGGGTGAGGGCGCGGTGGATCATGAGCGGCTCCGTGGTGGCCGGCGCGACCCTGGCGCTGGTCCAGGTGGCGAGCATAGCCGCCGTGCCGTTCATCTTCATGAACCTGACCGTGGCGGCGACCAGGGTGACGCGCGGACTCCTTTTCGTCATTTCAGCCTACCTGCCGTTGTGGAGCCTCCTCAACGCGCAGTTCGCCGTTTCCCGCTCAGGCGGCGACGCGATGATGGGCGTGGTCGTCGACGTGGGCGTCACCTACGTGCTGTTCATCCCCGGCGCCTTCGCGCTCGCTTTCCTGACGCCGATCGGCCCGGTGGCGATGTACGCCGTCATCAAGCTGACCGACTTCGCCAAGTGGTTCATCGCCCACCGCTGGCTCAAGAAGGAACGGTGGCTGCGGAACCTTGCCTCGCCCGTCGCGCCGTGATGCCAGCTCGGTTGACCCTGTTCGTTCCTGCCGGTAAGCTCCCGGGGTGACCAAGAGACGCGGGATTTATGGCGACTATGCCGAGGCTTTCAAGTTCTTCAGCCCGAACGCGCGCCATTTTCTCGCAGGCTCCATCCTGCTCGGCATTGGCGCAAACCTGATAAGCCTGCTCTTCAGCCTCTACCTGAAACGGCTCGACTTTACCGAAGTCGCCATAGGCACGATGCTCTCGACAAGAGCGCTCGGAGCGACCGTCATCGCCCTGCCAGCGTCGTTCATCATTTCGCGGCTCGATCCCCGGCGCTTGCTGCCTGTCGTGGCCACCCTCACAGCCGCTTCCTATGTGGCGCAATCGCTCGCGATATCCGGTTTCCTGATGGCGTCTGGAGTGTTCTTCGCAGGCGCACTGTCGACCATCTTCCAGGTCATATCCGGGCCTTTCTTCATGCGAAACTCCGGCGAGAGCGAACGGATGCACCTGTTCAGCCTGAACGGTGCCCTGTCCATGGGGACGGGGCTCATTGGCTCGCTTCTCGGAGGCGGCCTCAAGGATGTCCTGGTGACGCTTGGAGTCGGAGAGATCACCGCGTACCGGGCAGTCCTGCTCGTCGGCTGCGCCTTCGTACTCTCCGCCGCCGTGCCATATTCACGCATAGGCCCGGTCACCGCCGTAACCGGCGCTCCGGCTCGCCGCGGCAGCGGCTTCGAGGGCATCGATGCCGTGCTGTGGTTCAAGCTGATATTCCCCGGCTTCCTGGTAGGCCTTGGCGCCGGCCTCACGATCCCGTACCTCAACCTGTATTTCAAGGATACCTTCGGCCTCGGCGACACGGCGATAGGAGCGGCTGTCGCAGCCGGCCAGGTCGCGACGTTCATCGGCATAGCCGCAGGGCCGGAGGTCGCCAGGCGCATGGGCAAGCCGCGAGCCGTTTTCTGGACACAGTTCCTGTCGGTGCCGCTCATCCTCGTGCTGGCCTTCGTGCGGTCCCTGCCTCTTGCCTTGGTCGCCTATCTGGCTCGACAGGCGCTCATGAACATGTCGACGCCCATCCAGGACAACTTTTCCCTCGAACTCGTGGCTCCCGAGCGCCAGGGACTCATGAATGCCATCAAGATGCTGTCATGGACCGGTAGCTGGACGATCGCGGCGAGGCTGTCCGGGTCCCTCATCTTCGCCAACGGCTTCTCGACATCATTCGCTCTGACCGCCGCCCTCTATGCGCTGTCGACGCTATGTTACCGGTTGTTTTTCATTCCCAGGCACGCCCGGAACGGCTGATCATGCCCCGCGCCGCCGAGAGGAACTTTTGGCAGTGAAGCGACAGTGCAAAGCGATTTGGTTACCGCTTATACGCATGCAATGATCTCGCTCTTCGCGCCGTGATTGTTCGCTCGCGGACAGGCTGTATCTATCAACTGTCGCGGGGTGCAACGCGAGCAGTGCGGAGCATTGCAAGGGGGTATGGGGGATCCGCCCCCAGTCAGTCAAGGTAAGCGCGAGAAGCGCCCCCTCCGTGATCCAAGGCGGGCCCCCGCGACAGCTGATATCCGGCCTTTCAGTGAACCCGTGCAAGCATCCCGGCGCGAAGGGCGTGATACCGACCCTGCTGGCTTCGGCAGCCAAACGGTAGTATGATTGTCGAATCGTTGCCAAGAGGAGGATTCCATGCTTGTAAAAGAGCAGATGACAGCAAATCCTATAACGGTCACTTCAGGGATGGCCGTTCCCGATGCCCTTTCGTTGATGCGGGACCGCAAGGTTCGCCGCCTTCCGGTCGTTGATGCCAAGGGCAAGTTGATAGGAATTGTTTCCGAAAAAGATCTTCTGTTTGCTTCGGCGTCACCCGCGACGTCTCTCAACGTCTGGGAACTCAACGCGGTCCTTTCCAAGCTTACGATAGACAAGTACATGGCGAAGAAGGTCATCACCGTGACCGAGGACATGCCTCTAGAAGAGGCGGCGCGCATCATGGCCGACAGGAAGATCGGCGGCTTGCCCGTAGTCCGCGATGGCGCCATGGTTGGCATCATCACCGAAACCGACATATTCCGTTCACTGCTCGAGCTTCTTGGTGGCCGCAGGAAGGGCTTGCGCGTGACGGTTACTGTAGCGGGCGGCAAAGGCACCTTTGCCAAGGTGGTGAACGAGATTGCGGCGGTCGGCGGCGACATCGTCGGCCTCGGTTGCGCGGAAATAAAGGAAGCCGGCGTCATGAAGTGGCAGCTTACGATGAAAGTACAGGACGTCACGAAGCAGAAGCTCGAGGACGCGATCAGGCCGGTCGTCACCAAGATACTCGACATCAGGGAGACCTGACCCCGCACCATGCGCCGCTATTCACGAAGAGGCCTGAGAGAAAAGCCATTGGTGAATTTGCGCGGGGGCCCGCCTCGACAAAAAGAGGCTCGCTACGCGAGTCCCTTTTTGTCGGTCGCCCCACGCACTTTTCATGCATTGGCTTTGTCGAGGCTCTGCCGAGGCGGCGCGGGGTGCGGGATTCGCTTGGCATCACGCCCGAGTCGGGCCGGAAGAAGGGTTTTTTTTTCTGAAATGCCATGATCCGAATTTTGCGTCGGGTCCCGCCTTGGACGAACGACCATTGCGCAAGACGCGCGACGGCCGTTCATCCGGGCGCCCAACGCAACTTTCTGTCGATGGCCATTCAAGACATACCCCGGCCCGACTCGGGCGGTATCCAGGGCAGTCCGGCTTGGAATGAAGGCGCGGGGGGCGAATCCTGGCATGGGGAAGAGCTTTGGCATTGAACGCCGAGGCGGCGCGGTGAGTGTTGCTGCTCTTCCTCATGCCTGATTTCGACCATCGAACCACGCTGTCTGCTACTGTCCCCGCGCCGCCGAGAGAGATTTTAAGAAAAGCCATGACAGGGTGGTGCGTGGGGCGCCCGGTAAAAATCGGACTCGCGTAGCGAGCCCATTTTTACCGAGGCGGGTCCCCGCGCAATTTCAAACATGGTTTTTATATAGAGCCTCTTTGAACATAGCGGCGCGGGGTGCGGGAGATCCTGGTTCGATAGTCGTGATGTCTATTTCAGTAGTTCCATTCCTTCGAATTTCCTGTAGAGCGACAGTTCGTCGAAGATGTCCGCGCAGGTTGCGGGGCCGTCGGCTATCGCGCCGGCCAGGAGCTTGCCCAGGCCCGGGCCGAGCATGAAGCCTTGCCCGCACATGCCGACGGCGAGGAGAAGGTTCGAGTATTCGCGCGTGTAGCCGACGACGGGAAGGCCGTCGGGGGTCATCGGGTACATGCCGCGCCAGGTACGGCGTACCTTGAGGTTCCGCAGCCGGGGGTAGAGTTCCGTCATGCGCCTGGCCACCAGGGGCAGGAAGCTGGAAGTCGAGTCGGTATCCTTGCCCCATATCTGTGGTTTGGGAGTGATGCAGAAGACTATCTGGCCGGTGGTCGTCTGGTAGAAATAGTAGTTGCCCGACTCGTCGTCGGGGCGGATGTCCACGAGCATCGGTTCCATGAAGCGCCCGCATGGCTCGGTTACGCCGCC
>PGXR01000034.1 GCA_002839245.1 Spirochaetae bacterium HGW-Spirochaetae-7
ACCGCCCGCTCCAGGCCGGCCATGCGGGAGCGCTCGTCGGTCCGGTCAGCGGCCCGGCGCATCGTGCTTTCAAGCTCGGCATCGTCGATAGGCTTTACCAGGTAATCGAAAGCGCCAAGCCTTACCGCCTCGCGGGCATAGGCGAAGTCGGCGTGCCCTGATACGATGACGAAGAGGGGCCGCGTTGACGGAGACAATTCGGCTTGCGCCTTTCTCATCAGCTCCATGCCGTCGAGTCCAGGCATCCTGATGTCGGTGACTACCACCTCGGCGCGCCGCTCGACCAGCATGTCCCAGGCACGGTTGCCGTCCTCGGCCGCGCCTATAAGCAGGAAACCCCATTCTTCCCAGGGCACCGTAGTTTCGAGTTCCCTTCGAGCCAGTTCCTCGTCCTCCGCGACGAGCAGGCGCCTCACGCCGGTTCTCCCGTCTGGCCGGTCATCGGGACCCTGAGCTCCACGACGAATCCGGTGCTGCCCGAAACTCCGCTATCGATGCGTAGGCCGTAGGGACGGCCGTATTCGAGTGCCAGCCGCCTGTTCGTTCCCAGGAGGCCGATGCCATGGCTGCCCGAAGGCGCTTCCGCCGCCGCAAGTGCAATGGCAAGCTCCGCCATCGCCGCGGTTTCCATGCCGGGTCCGTCATCGACGAATGAAATAACGGCGGTTTTCCCTTCGGTTCGACCTGTTATCGATAGCGTTCCCTGGCCCCGCTTCCGCTCCAGGCCATGGGTAAGCGCGTTCTCGGCAAGCGGCTCGAGCGTCAGCGGCGGTACTTCTACACGGAGCAGTTCCTGGCCGACATCGATCGTGAAGGTAAAGCGATCGCCGAAGCGTACCTTTTCGATGCTCAGGTAATCGCGGACCGACTGGAGTCCCTCGCCGATCGTCGACGGCCCCTCGCGGCGTCCCGCGCCTGCCCTGAGGATCTTGCCGAGCCTGGAGACGACCTCCGCGATTTCCGACGCGCGGCCGAGCTTGGCCAGCGACTTGATGGAAGCGAGCGTATTGTGGAGGAAGTGGGGATTCATCTGCGCGGCCAGCGCGCGCAGTTCGGCCTCCCGCAGCAGTTCCTGACGTTCCACCCTGCTTTTCATCAGCGCGTCCATTTCCGCGGTCATCGCGTTGAACGAGCGGGCCAGATCGCCGAGTTCATCGTCGCCCGAGGGTTCGATGCGTATAGAAAGGTCCCCTGCCTCCACCTGGCGCATCGAGAGGGCCATTTCTAGTACAGGCCTTGTAACCGACGCACTTGCCCTGAGCGCGAGTACGGCAGCCAGCCCAGCGGCGCCAGCGAGTCCTGCCAGCGCGACGTTGCGGGCTGCCCTCCCGAAACCGGCGTAGAGGCTGCTGGGCGACTCGGCGATGACGGTGAACTCATTGCCTGCTCCAACGGCGCGAGAAGTGGACGTTCTGCTATCGTGGCCGCGCTGCGGAAGCTGATAGAGGTAAAGCCCCTCGACCGAAGGGTCGGACTGGTCGAAGACTATCTTTCCCGACGGGAAAACTACGGAGCTGCCTCCTTGGAGCCCGCTGGCGACCGCGGCGGCAGCCAGGGCCGAACGCCTCACGTCGGCAAGGGCGTAGCCAAGCCGCGTCCCGGAGTCGTCGCGTATGGAGATGCCTATCGAGAAGGCGGCTGGCGTCCCGTCTGACAGCTGCGCGACGCGGGGCGATACGGCGATGGCGGTAGAGGCGAGGGCGCGGAATATGCCCCACGATCCATAGGCGTCAAGGTTCCTGTCCTGGGGCTGGTCCCCGAGCCGGAGGGCGACCAGGCCGTCGGCCGACACGACGCTGGCCTCGGCTGGCCCGCCGTTGCTGGGAAACGCGGAGAGGATGCGCCTGAAGGCGCGGGCGCCCGACGCCGGGTCGCCGGACGCCCCGGGACCGAGGGCCATGAGCACGGTTCTGTCGGAAGCGACGGCCGAAAGGTCGCGGGCGCAGGAATCGGCGATCGACGCTATCGCCATCGCGAAGGCGGCCGATTGGGAATCGAGCCTGGACTCGGCCTCGCGCCGTAGCGCCGCGCCCGCCAAAGACGTGTATACCAGGGAGATGGCGGCGGCCGGAGCCATTGCCGCGGCGAGGAACAGTGCGAAGATGCGCCTGAAATACCTTGGCCTGCCCATTGTCGTCAACGTTCGCCGAGGAGGCTCTTGAGTTCCTGGATGTCCTTGACGAGCTTGGAGCGGTCCAGGTTCTGGAACCGGCGGGGTACCATTTCCTTGCTCGTGCATTCGACCACCGCGACTAGGTTCTGGAGCTCTATCTCGTGCGGGTAGGCGGGAGGCACGAAGTCGGACATGGTTTCCTCCAGGTCCTCCCTGGTGACGAATGACCGGCCATCCATCGTCGCCTTTAGCTTGGCGCGGATAAGAACGGCCTCGAGGTCGGCGCCGGAGAATTCATGCTTGAACCGCCTGAACAGCTCGGAAATGGGGAATTTCCTGATGGAGAGGTCGAGCTTGCGGACGAGGACGTCGTAGAGCGCTTCCTTGTCGGCATCGTTATCGGGGTAGAAGAGGGCCAGGTGCTCCTCGGCCCGACCCTGCCGCTTGAGGTCGATGGGAAGCAGGTCGGGCCGGCAGGTGATCAGGAACCATATGATCTTGCCGCGGAACTCCGTGTTGCCCATGAAGCTTGCGAGCTGCGCGAAGATCCTGTTGGAGGTGCCCGAGTCGCCGTCCTGGTCGCGGTCGCCGAGGAAGGCATCCGCTTCGTCTATCATCACCGCAACCGGTGCCATCGCCTTGAGTATGGTCAGGACCTTCTCCAGGTTGGATTCGGTGACTCCCTGCCACTTGGAGCGAAAATTCTTGAACTTGACCATGGGAACGCCTATCTCGCCGGCGAACGCGGAGACCATGAAGCTCTTGCCCGTGCCCACCGGGCCCGCTATCAGGTACCCCATGGGCAGCACGTCCATCCGGCCCTGCTTGAGGGCCCTGGCGGCGTGCTTGAAGCGCTTCTTGACGAAGTCGTGTCCCGATACCAGCGACAGGTCGTGTTCGGCCTCGAGGAATTCGAGCAGGCCGCCCGCCTCGCCCTCGATGATCTCGCGCTTCTTGGCCTTGAGGTAGTCCATGGATATGGGCTTGTCCTCCTGCCAGCTTTCCGCCGCCAGCCTGTTCAGGTTGACGAGGTTGAGTCCCGAGGTGATGGCTCCCACCGAAGCGGGCGTCAGCCCCCTGTCCAGGAGCAGCGTGCCGTTGCCCTCGAGGAATTCGAGAAACGAAGAGCGGACCGTTTCGTCTGGAATCGGTATCTCGACCTTGATGGCCGAAGGGCTAGCGACGATGCGCGGATTGAGATCGGCAAGGTTCTCCGAGAGGAGGATGACGGAAACATCGCCTTTCGTGAAAACCGGGTCATGGGACCATCGGTTGATGGTGACGAAGCAGTAGCGGTCGCCTTCGTCGAGCTTGGCCACGTCGGCGGCGGGCAGTATCGTTTCGGCATAGTCGATGATCATCACGATGCGCTTCTTCTGTGGGATGTTCAGAAGGAAGTAGCGCTCGAGGGTCCTGAAGGCCACGGCCGGGTCCGAGGACTGGAGCTCGTCGTCGCTCGTGTCGGGGTACCGCTCCCTCATCGTCCGCAGGTAGTCGCGCTGCATCTCAGGCGTACAGAAACTGACGCCGCTCGAGCGGTCCCAGAAGACTATGATGTCCCTGTTCCCGAACAGGACCTCGGAAACGTAGTCCTGTATCTTGACGAAGTTGAACTCGCCTTCGTTCATTTTATGGGGCAGGAAATCGCGTATGTTGCCGTGTACGATGTAGAGGTTCGCGGTCTTGGAACAGTACTTGTACGACAGCTCCTGCGCCCATGACGGCAGGATCTTGATGAATGGGAGGTTCTTGACGATCAGCTGTTCCTTCATGGATACTCCGCGGCCAGTATGGACGATCAGGGGCGCGGCGGGCAAGGGTATTGCCCGCTGGGCCTTGGCGGGTTCCCGCTCTTTTCATCGCGTATCCATTTGGGGTATTTTCAGCGGATGATTGCTATCAGGCCCAAGATGCTCATGACCATGCTCGAATGCGGCTTCGGTCACAAGGCGCCGGCCATCGCAGTGCGTGACGCGATCGAAGACAGTTTTCCTGACATGTTCCAGGTGGATGTCGTAGACTTTGCCAAGGTCAGCGGCGCGAACGGGGCCGATGAGCTTATCAAGAAGTCTTGGGATTTCTCGCTTGCCTTTCCGCCTCCTGCCCGCATCGGGTATCTCCTGATTGAACTGGCTGGCGAGCGCAAGGAGTATCTGGACGTTTTGTTCAGGGAATTCGTCGTGAAGGGAATGGCCTATATTCGCGATTACGCTCCCGATCTGCTGTTTTCAACGCACCCGCTGTGCACCTACATCGCGGTCAAGGCCCGGGAGACCCTGGGCCTGTCATACCGGCTGGTCACGTATGTCGTCGATCCCTTCGATGGCTATTCGTGGTGGGCGGAAGAGGGCTCGGACTATACGCTGGTCGCCTCCGAGCGCTCCAAGGAACGGCTAATTAAACATGGCCTCTCGCCTCGAAAACTCAAGGTTATTGGCTTCCCCATCAGCAAGAGTTTCATGCATGTCGACTCCGATCCGAAGGAGATGATACGGCATCTGGGACTGAACCCCGCTAACAGGACCATCCTCGTCTCGGCGGGCGGGCAGGGGATAGGCAAGGTGTTCATGTATGTCGAGAGGCTCGCCATGCTCAAGCTGCCGATAAACGTCATCACCGTGGCAGGCAAGAGCGCCCGGACAAGAAAGCGCATGGACCGGCTCGTCAAGCTGTCTTCGAATACGAGGGTCGCTTCGCTTGGTTACGTCCACAACATGAACGAGCTGGTGGCCGCGGCGGATGCGGTCGTCGGCAAGGCCGGCGCCTCGACCGCCATGGAATCGATATTCCTGGAGAAGCCCATGATCATCACCGAGTGGAGCACCTACAACGACCGCTACATAATAAACTTCATGCTGGATTACAGGATAGGCCTGTACTGCCCGACGTTGCACTCGTTCCTGAGGGCAATGCGGGAGATAGCCGAATATGACAAGCTCGGGGTATGCGCGGAGAATCTTGCCGGGCTGAGCATGAAGCCCGGGACGGACGACGTTGCCCGTTTCCTGGCCGGGCAGCTTGGGTTCTGACCTTGCACCCGATCTCCGCATATGGTACTATCGTGCGCATCAAGCTATCGAGGAGATTCACCATGGCATACAAAGTAACCGACGCCTGCGTCAATTGCGGCGCCTGCGATTCAGAGTGTCCTGTCCAGGCCATCAGCGAAAAGGACAGCGTTCGCTGGATCGATCCCGCAATATGCACGGACTGCGGTTCATGCGCGGCCGTCTGCCCTACTGAAGCCATCATCCAGGGCTGATTTGTCCCTGCCGGACTCGTCCGGGGCAAAGACAGAAAAGGCGTCCGTGCGGACGCCTTTTTCATTGTTCGTGACGAGCCAAATTCGTCGGCATCATTCCTGATGGCACTGCGAACAGGAAACCAGGGTCTCGGCATGGTGGCACGAATAGCAGTATTTCACGTTGGCCTTCTCGAACTTCACGGCTGGAGTCACCGGTATCCCATGAGGAACGTGGCATTCGGTGCAGTTGACGATGGTCTTGGAATCGTGCGGTACAAAAGTATGGGGATTGGCCTTCTCGTCCCATTCAGTGACATAGTCTTTCGTGCCCTCGACGATCTTCCCGAAGGGACCATGGCATTTAAGGCATTCGGCCGCGACGGGGTCTTCCGTTTCGACCAGGTCGTTGGCTTGGGTAGCGGAACTCGTGGCATCCGTCGGCGTCGCGCTCGAAGTAGCCTCTACGGCGTTCGCTGAATCGTTTCCAGCCCTGAAAGCAACGAGCGGGATACGGCTGGCAGACGGCTGGAGACTCAGGATAAACAAACGGCCAGGTTGAACCAAAGACCCGGCAAGAAGACTTGCCTGTATCGGTTTTCCGGCAGATTCCGGCGTGCATGAGGCCAGTACCGCGGCGAGGGAAGCAATAAGCAGGCAACGGAGGGCTGAATAAAACCGTCTGCGCTTTTCAATCATCATTATCTGGCTCCGTGAAAAAAAAGATCAAGGAAGACCGGCGCTTCCGTCCTGGACCGCGCCGGTCGAAACCGTTTATTTCTCCGACGCGGCTTCCTTGCCCGCGATGAAGCCCTGGGTAAGACTGCGTCCGAGGCCGTGCTGGCTGCATCCGCCCGCGGATTCACCGCCGCTGTAGAGGCTCTGGATCACCTGGCCGTCCATGTCCATGACCTGGCCCTTCATGTTGATCCTGAGTCCCGCGTAGGTATCGTGCACTGCAAAAGTGGCCCACGCTGCATAGAACGGTCCGTTCTCTATCTTGTACTTCGGCGACGGCTTGTCGAATGCGGTATCTGCACCCGCGTCGACCATCGAGTTGTATTCTTTAACCGTCGCCTGCAGGATTTCCCCCGACATCCTTGCTTTCTGGTAGGGGCAGGCGCTGATCTTGGCGGCGAGTTCAGCGAGCGTCGGCGCGCTGAAGAAGTAGTCGGGATGAACCGTCTTGCCGTCGATGACCCACTTCTCCCTGTTCACGGCTTCCGCATCGAAAATCGCCCACTGGGGCCCGGCAGAGTACTCTGGGGCAACCGAGCCCTCGTTCATCGCGAGCGCGGCGTCAATGTAGTTTTTGGGCTTGTACGTTATCTTCTGCGCGTTGCGCCAGTCGCCGTGGACGTACCCTTCCTTGAAGAAGCCTTCGGTGGTGCCGTTCGGGTATCCATCGTCCATTTCATTGTAGAAGCGCTTGCCAGCCTGATTGACGATGATCGCGTCCTGCCAGTTGCGGACATTGAGGCCGCTGGCGCCGACTTTCGGGAAGAGCGGGCTGGCGGGAGTCCAGCCGATGTAATTGGTTCGCGTGCCGATAATTGGACGCTTGCGGAGGTAGCCGTTACGCTCGAAGGTCTGGTTCGCGGTGCCCCATAGCGTGGCGCCTATCGCCATCGCTGCGAGTTCACCCGATCCGTCCTGCGGCGAATATTCGTCCGCCGCGAGGGCGTATTCTTCGGTAAGGCGGGCGTCGAACATTCTCCTGAAGCTGACGTTGCCGGTGCTGCCGCCGGTCCCTATCACTATCGCCTTCTTGGCCTTGATCGTTACGGACTTGGCGCTCAGGTCGATGTTGCCGTCCGAGCGGAAACTCTTGAGGGGGGAGGTGCTGCCCGGGAGTATCGTGGGCGTATACCGTGCCTGGAGACCGACTACTCGTCCCGAATCGAGCTTCTCACGGAAAATGGTATCCATGTGGTAGTTGAGGAGGAATTTGACGCCCTTCTTCCGGGCGCTGTCCTCGAGTCCGCGCATCAGTTTCGTTCCGCCGGCTCCTGCGGGACTCTCGGCGCTCTGGCCCTTGGTCCAGACACAATGGTGCTCGCGCTTGGCCGATATGCCGATGGCGTGTCCGCCGGAGTTGTCCGGTGCCTTGTCCTCGAACCCTACGCCGTTGGCAAGGAGGAATTCGAACGTCGGCGCCATGTTGTCGGCAAGCGCGCGCTGTACGGCAGGATCGTTGTAACGGTATTCGGGCATTCCGTTGACTTCGACGACGGACCAGTCGGTGAGGTCCTTGAATACCGTGTCCGCCGAATCTACGATGCCATACTTCTTCTGGAAGCTGGTTCCGCCACCGAGCGGCACATTGCCGCCGCTCGTGATGGCGTGGCCGCCGATATCGTAGTTTGTATCGATTACGATGACCGAGGCGCCGGCATCCGCGGCCTTGATCGCGGCGGGAAGGCCGACAGCTCCGGCCCCGATGATGACGACATCCGCAGTAAGGTCCCACTTCCTTGGGAGCTTGCCCGGGGCTGGCTTGGTGCTACCCGGAACAGGGGTCTTTGTCTGGGCCGACAACGGTGGTACGAGCGCGGTACCTGCTACGATGGCTGCTCCTGCACCGACGATCTTGACGAATTCATGGCGGCTGATCTCGTTCTTCTTGTCCATGGAAGTGTCCTTTCACTGCTGATATCAGGATCGCCAATACTAATGATCCTGAGTACTGAACCCGCTCTGAACCGGTTGCCCGCCTCGAGATCGAGGACGGGAATTCCTGTTCTTTCGGATAAGCGATTTACACTATATTCGTTCCGTCAGGTTGTCAACAAAAATAGTATGAAATATATAGAGTAAAATAATAACATATATAATAATTAGTATATATAGTATCGATATATAATGCCGGGCATGCTGAAGGGCCGCAGTATCGAGCGATTATGCTTGAAAAAGTCGTGTATAGGTGTTAGTCTCCGGTCGCGCCTGCGCAAGATCGTGGGCCAAGGAGTTTCCCCATGATAGGGTCGACAGAATTGATCGTGATCGTCATTGTCATTCTCGTGCTATTCGGGGCTAGCGCAATTCCGAAGTTCGCCCGATCGCTCGGAGAAGCCAAGAAGGAGTTCTCGAAGGCGATCAAGGAGAGCGAGCTGGAAGCCAAGGCTGACAGCGACAAAGAGAAGACCGGCAAGGACTCCTAGGTAATAGGCGTCCGACCAAGGTACCAGCCATGGCAACAGCGAAAAACCCCGGGAAAATGATGCCCTTCATTGGGCACGTTCGTGAATTGCGATCCTGCATAATAGGATCGCTTGTAGTATATGTCGCGTGTGCCATCGGGGCCTTTGTTTTTTCGGACAGCATCATCGGGCTGTTCACCAGGCAGTTCAACATTGTTTCAAGTTCTGTGGAGAGTTCGCTGGTCGTCACCACGATAGTCGAGGGATTCACCGCCCAGATCAAGATTTCCGCGATCGCCGGCTTCATCATCTCGCTGCCCGTGCACTTATTCAACCTTTTGCGTTTCATTTTTCCAGGAATGGCCAAGAAGAATCGGAGGATCATCCTGATCTTCCTGCTATTGAGCTTCTGCCTCATAGTTTTCGGGGCATATGTCGCCTACTTCAAGGTCGTGCCGTTGGCCATAGGATTCCTGACCAATCCCTATTTCGTGCCCGACGGCGTCGGATACCTTCTCAGTTACCAGGCTAATATCTTCTACGTATTTTCGTTCATACTCTGGTCGCTGGCGGCCCTTCAGTTGCCGCTGGTGCTCGAGATACTTCTCATGCTCAACCTGCTCAATCGGAAGGCCGTTTTCAGGGCCAGCCGTTTCATCATAGTCGGCATCTTCCTCATTTCCGCCATCGTCACTCCCCCCGATTTCATAAGCCAGATCGGCCTTGCGCTCCCGCTCACCGCGCTCTACCTGCTTGCCATCCTGATAGCCAAGATTTTCAAATTCGGGGAAGCCTGATGTTCGGTATCGGACTGTCCGAGATACTCGTCCTATTTCTGGTCGCCGTCGTCTTTATCCGGCCGGAAGACCTTCCGGCTTTCTTCAGGAAAATGGGCAAGCTCTATGCCGAGGCGAAAAAGACTTATGACGACGTGGTCGCGATGAAGGATGACTTCATACGCGAAATCGACATGACGGTCGTAGAGCCTGCGTCTCGCGACGATGTCGCGGCTACCGTAGCCGTGCCACGTATCGAGCCGCCGAACCCGGTTCCTGTAGAAGGAGACATCGCCGATGTCGATGACGGCGAGGCCAGTACCGCGGCGGAGCAGTCCGCTGCGCCCGGTTCCGGGACGGAAAAGGTCGAGGCGCCCGACGCCGTCATGAATGAAGAGAAAAGCGGCAACGAAGCGAAAGATGAAGCCGGAAAGGCTCCAGGAGCTACCCGCACTCCGTTGGACGATGCCTACCTGTACGAGGGGCCTTTCGATCCTTCTTCGGACACGTAATCTGACTATAGTTCATCGAAGCTTGCATCTCGGCGCCCAACTCCACCGCCCCTTGTATGGCTGGTCTTGAGTAACCGCTCCTGGAGGTGTCGAATATTGAAAGATGCAAGCTTCGACGAACTACTTAAGGTGACGGCATGGGCGCAAGGACACCGCAAGCGAGGCCGCCATGATGGACGGCCTCGCTTGCGCTCGAACGTCTCGTCAGTCCTCGCGGTCTATCGGGCAGGTCATGCAGCGGGCGCCACCGCCGCCCCGTGCCAGCTCGACGCCGTCGAAACCTACAGCCACACGCTTGAACGATAGCGGATCCAGTCCGCCCTCGAGGAAGTCCCTGGCGGAACGTATCTCGAAACCTGCCTTGGACAGGGCTTCTAGGGTGTGGACGTTGCAGGAGTACATGATGATCTTGCCGGGTGCGAAGCTGAACGAATTGGCTCCCGAGAGCCACTGCTCCCGTTCCTGCCGTAGCGGATCCGTACCTCCGGTCATTACCGGTTTGAGATCGACGCCGACGGACTTAAGGCCCGCAAGCAGGGAGTCAAGCTCGGACAGCCGGGCCTCCTTTCCGGGAACAGCGTCGATGCGTATTGTCCTGGCCCTCCTGGAGCCAAGGATGACCGGTTCGTAGACCAGGCAAGCGTCCCGGTCGATGACGGTGAAAGCCATGTCGAGGTGGATGGTTGCCCTGGCCACCGGAAGCACGACGGCCAGTACGGTGACCGGCTCGCCAAACGTGTCCGCGATCGCCTTGGCGACCGCATCGACTGCATCGGCGCTCGTGCGTTCCGATACGCCGATGACGACGACATCCTTGCGTATGACCTGGAAGTCGCCGCCTTCAAGCGAAAAGCCATCCCGTACCAGCGCTGGGCCGTCTATAAGCCTTCCGCCGCCCGTAAATTCGGGATTATGCTCGAAGATGAAGCGGTTGATGAGCGCCTCGGCGCGCCGTACCTTGAATCGCATGGCCGATGATATGGACTTGTCCCTGTAGACCATGGCCGCATCGCGCATGAAGTACATGTTGGGAAGCGGCGGGATATCGAAGTCCGTGCCGCGGATGAACTCCGAAAGCCGGACATGCCTAGCCGGCAACCCGACAATCACGGCTTTGGCAAGGCTTGCGGCGTCGAGCGACCGCAAGTCCTCGATGCGGTGCTCCGCGTTGTAGAATCCGGCGATGAGGCTGGCGAAGGCATCCCGGACTTCCTTCTCCCGGAGCGTAGCGGCGAGCAGGTCGCGAAGTTCGGCGACTTCGGCTACCTTCGAAAGGAATCCTTTCAGCTGGGCATGCTCTTTCCTGACCACCTCCAGCGGGACGATATCGTTGTATAGCTCCTCCACGGCGCGGCTCGGGCGCATGGCCTCGACTTCCTCGCCGGGCGTGTGAACGATGACCCTACGGAGACGTCCCGTCTCCGAGAGAATACTCAGCCTCCTGTCCATAAAGCCTCCCTTTTACCGGACAGGATACCAAGATACGAACCCCTCCGCAAGTTCACCGGGGAAACGGCCCGTGCGACTACGGAGGACTGAACCTCAGCTGCAGCCAGTGGTACTACCACAGGTCTCGTCGCGTGAGTACACGCGTGGTAGGTCCGCGCTGAACGCTGACCTACCCGTTGAGTATTCTCAAGTGTGAGACGACGTTCAGAACCCGGCGGATGTGCTGAGTCAACTACAGCCGGTTGTGCTCCCGCAGGTCTCACACTTGAGGCAGGTGCCGTTGCGGACGAGGGTCAGGTGGCCGCAGACGGGGCAGGGGTCGCCCTCGTAGCCTTTCATCCTGGCCTTTTTCGAGTCGTCCTTGGGCTTCGACGCCAGTTGCGCCGGCGCGGCACGTTCCTCGGTCTCCTGTGTCTTGCGTTCTGTCTCACGCTTGGCCTTGCCGTTCTGGGTGTTCGTGGCGTTCAGGTCCTCGGGCTTGACCTGGCCGAGGTCGAAACGGTCCTGGTACGAAATGGCGAGGTCCCGGAAAACGTAGTCGAGGACGCTCGTCGCCATCTTGATGTACTCGTGGCCCTGCACCATGCCGTTAGGCTCGAAGCGGCTGAAGGTAAAGGCGTCGACGTATTCGTCCAGGGGTACGCCGTACTGCATGCCGAGCGATACGGCGATTGCGAAGGAGTTGAGGAGGCTCCTGAACGCCGCGCCTTCCTTGTGCATGTCGAGGAATATTTCGCCGAGGCGGCCGTCATCGTACTCGCCAGTGCGGAGGAACACCGAGTGGCCACCTATCTTGGCCTTCTGCGTATACCCCGAGCGCCGGTTGGGCAGGGAATGCCTCGCGCTGTCGAAGGCGGCCGGCGCCGCCGGCTGGAACGGGGCCGCGGCGGCGGGCGGTTCGGCCAGCAGCGCGACGAGGCCCTCGGCCAGCGGGTTGGCGTTGGCCGCGATCGATGACAGCGGCTGGGACAGCTTCGATCCGTCGCGGTACAGCGCGATCGACTTGAGCATGCTCTTCCAGGCGGTCATGTAGGCGCCCTTGACGTCCTCGAAGCTCGCCGAGTCGGGCATGTTGATGGTTTTGGAAATGGCGCCCGAGACGAACGGCTGCGTGGCGGCCATCATCGCGATGTGCGCCTGCCAGGCGATCGATCGCGTGGCGTTACGGCCGGAGGGGGTCGCGGTATCGAACACCGCGTAGTGCGCTTTCTTGACGTGCGGCGCGCCTTCGATGCCCATCGATCCGCAGGCATGGACCTCGGCTTCCGCTATTTCCGCAGCGCTGAAGCCGAGGAAGGCCAGCAGGTCGAATCCAGGTTCGCTCCTGATCGCGGCAACGGCGCCGACGGCATCGTAGGCTTCCGCGCCGAGCGTGTAGGGGTTGAAGGCGGCGTCCAGGCCCATCGCGTCCTTGAGTGCCTTCTCGGCCTTGGCGAGCGCGGCTTCGGGGATGCCTTTTCCCCTGAGCACTTCGAGCGGCACGCCGGGCGAACCGTCGAGCGAGCCGCGGCCGACCATGTACAGCCGTACGTCCTCGATCTGCTTCTCGGTGTAGCCGAGCGCGCGCAGGGCGGGCGGTATCGAGTTGTTGACAATCTTGAAGTAGCCGCCGCCGGCCAGTTTCTTGAACTTGACCAGCGCGAAGTCGGGTTCGATGCCCGTGGTGTCGCAGTCCATGAGGAGTCCTATGGTGCCGGTCGGTGCGATGGCCGTCACCTGGGCGTTCCTGTAGCCGTTGGCCTCGCCGATGGACATGGCGTCGTCCCAGGCTGCCTTCGCGTGCGCCACGAGGGCCTGGGGCAGCTTGCCCGCGTCAAGCCCATGAGGGGTCACTGACAGCCCCTCGTACTCGCTAGCCTCGGCGTCGTAGGCGGCACGCCGATGGTTTCGTACTACCTTGAGCATTGCGTCGGCATTGGCTCCGTATCTGGAGAAAGGCCCGAACTCTGCGGCCATCCGCGCCGAGTGGGCGTATGCCTCGCCGGTCATGATGGCCGACAGGGCGGCGGCCGTGGCGCGGCCTTCGTCCGAATCGTAGGGCTGGCCCATCAGCATGAGGAGGGTCCCCAGGTTGGCGTAACCCAACCCCAACGTCCGGTAATCGTGGCTCCTGCGCGCTATCTCCTTTGACGGGAATTGCGCCATGGCTACCGAAATCTCGAGCGTCAGCGTCCATAGCCTGATCGCGTGCCTGTAGAGGTCGGCGTCGAAGGCGCGCGTCTTGTCGTCGTAGAAGGCTGTCAGGTTGAGCGATGCCAGGTTGCATGCGGTATCGTCGAGGAACATGTACTCGGAGCAGGGGTTGGAACCGCGTATCGCTCCGTCGGCGGGGCAGGTATGCCAGTCGTTGACGGTGGTGTGGAACTGCAGTCCTGGATCGGCGCATTGCCAGGCGGACTTCGCGATCCTGTCCCAGAGCGACCGCGCCTTGATGGTGCGCATCGTCTTGCCGCCTATCCTCATGGTCAGCGCCCAGTCCTTGTTCCTGACGACGGCTTCCATGAATTCGTTCGTCACGCGTATCGAATTGTTTGACGACTGGCCGGAGACGGTATTGTACGCCTCGCCTTCCCAGTTGGCGTCGAATACCGGTCCGTCGATGTCAGGATCGCCGTCGGCGATGCGCCGCAGGAGCTGGTAGACGTAGGCGCCGGGAACGCCCGCGTCGAGGGTCTCCTTGGCCGCGGCTCGCAGGTACGGATTGTCGTCGAGGGACAGCCGGTCCCCGACGGGTACGTCGGCCCGCGCGGCGGCGTCGCGGAGCGCCGTGGAGTAGCGCTTGAGGGCGCGGCTGCCGGTGACCAGGCTCGCGACCTTGAACTCCTCGCCTGCCTTCCAGTCGACGAACGTCTCGATGTCTGGATGGTCGGCGTCGAGGATGACCATCTTCGCGGCGCGGCGCGTGGTGCCGCCCGACTTGATGGCGGCCGCCGAACGGTCCGCTATCTTGAGGAACGACAGGAGCCCGCTCGATACGCCGCCGCCCGACAGCGGCTCCATGGCGCCGCGTATCTTGGAGAAATTCGAGCCGGTGCCCGATCCGTACTTGAAGAGCCTGGCCTCGCGTTCGACCAGGTCCATGATGCCGCCTTCGTTGACCAGGTTGTCCTCGATATTGAGGATGAAGCAGGCGTGCGGCTGGGGACGCTCGTAGGCGCTCGTCGACGCGACGACCTCGCCCGATGCCGGATCCACGTAGAAGTGGCCCTGTGCCGGTCCTTCCAGTTTGTAGACGGAGTGCAGGCCGGTATTGAACCACTGGGGGCTGTTTGGCGCACCTATCTGCATGGCGAGCATGTGGCATGTCTCGTCGTAGTAGGCCTTCTCGTCGTCCTCGGAATCGAAATAGCCCGATTCCTTGCCCCAAGCGAGCCAGGTATAGGCCAGCCGGTGGAATACCTGCCTGGCATCGTGTTCTGAACCGGGCTTGGGTGACGCCCCGGCGAGCGTCTGCTGCGCCGCCGGTACCCAGGACTTCCACGCGTCCGCCTTCTCGGCCGGGACCCCGGCCTTGCGGAAGTATTTCTGCGCGATAATGTCGGTAGCTATCTGGCTCCAGGTGGAAGGAACGATGACGCCGTCCATCCTGAACACGGCGCGGCCGTCGGGATCCCGAATTTCAGAGATGCGGCGCTCCCACGCGATGCCATCGTACGGACCCTTGCCAGCTGTCGTGAAGCGGCGCTCGATTTTCATCGTTTCCTCCAGTGAACATTTATGCATATACCACTTATGGTATGGCCAACCAAATATAGCGCAATGGAGTGTACCTGTCCAGTATGGAAAAATGACAGAAGGGGCCGCTGAAGTACGGTAATCCGGCTAACGGAGGATGATCGTCGGGCCGATACTCTAATCGAGTATGGAAACACTAGCGATCATCAACGCGACGCACGTCAATGAATTTGCCACCGTACCCTTCGCCGCGGGTCCGAGCGCGCTGGAACGCGTGCTCGCGCTGGTCCGGGCCACCCTCGGGGGTTCCGGCGGCGATTCAGTCAATGAAGGCATCCTCGTCCTCGGGACGTCCGCCGCCGCCGATCCTGGCGTGGCGATGGTCCGCGGGGACGACTGGACGATGCGAGGCGTTCTCGCAGAGGCAGCAAGGTTCGCCGCGTCCAGGCGGGGCGCAGATACCGTCCTCTACCTGCAGGCCGACGCTCCCTTTACGGACGCTGCGCTGACCGCACAGCTCCTGTTGCTGCACCGGCGTTACCGGGCCGAGTACACGTTCGCCGATGGCTATCCTCCGGGATTCGCGCCGGAGGTGCTCGCATCCAAGGCGTTGCCGAATCTCGTGGAACTGGCCGGCAGGTTCGACGCCCCGTCCGAGCGGGACGGCTTGTTCAAGGTCATCCAGAAGGACATCAACTCCTACGACATAGAGACGCAGCTATCGCCCGTCGACTTGCGCGGCTACCGCTTCTCGCCGGTGTGCGATTCGAGGCGCAACGCGCTTTCGGCCGAGCGGCTATGGGCCCTGGGCGCCAGGAGCGCCGAAGACGTGACGAGGCTGTTGCCCGCTCACCCCGAACTGTTGCGTACCGTACCTGCCTTCATGTGGGTGCAGGTCGTCGACGGATGCCCCCAGTCCTGTTCGTACTGCCCGTATCCAGCCATGGTCGGCGACCCTCGTGCCTTGCGATCTTCGATGCCCGTCGACCGGTTCGCCTCTATCATGGCGCAGGCGGAGAGCCTGTGCGATGACCTGGTCGTCGATGTATCGCTGTGGGGAGAACCGTCGCTGCATCCCGACTTCCGGGGGCTGGCCGATACCGTGCTCGCGCATCCGCGTTTTACGCTCGTTGTCGAGACGAGCGGACTGGGATGGGAGCCGGGCCTTGCCGAGGAGCTGGCCTCTGCCGCCGGCGCACGGATACAGTGGATTGTTTCGCTCGACGACGCGGACGCCGATGGCTACCTGGCTATCCGAGGCGACGGCTTCGATGCGGCCGCGGGTTTCGCTGACCGTATGATGCGGGCGTCTCCAGGCAACGTGCACGCCCAGGCGGTGCGCATGAAGGACAACGAGGCAAGGCTTGAAATATTCTACCGCGCCTGGAAAAAGCGCGGCGAGCGGGTGATAATCCAGAAATACGACTCGTTCGCCGGCAGCCTGCCGGACAGGACGGTCGCCGCCCTCTCTCCGCTCGACCGCCTGCCGTGCAGGCACCTGGCGCGGGACATGGCCGTCATGCTCGATGGCGGCGTTCCGCCGTGCAAGCATTGCCTGGTCTCCGACCGAAAGAATTCGCGGCTGGCATACGCCCAGGTC
>PGXR01000035.1:0-1556 GCA_002839245.1 Spirochaetae bacterium HGW-Spirochaetae-7
CTTTCCGTATTTCCTGATATTCGAACTGATAGGACCGTTCTACGAATTCGCCGGGTATCCGTTGTTGTTGATAGGTTTTGCGACAGGCGCGCTTCATTGGCATATCTTCGTCATCATGTTCTGCGCAATCCTCCTGTTCGGGCTCCTCATATCGATGGTATCGCTCGTGTTGTCCGAGAGGGGTATCATCTACTTCCGCCGGAAGGAACTGGCCTCGCTCCTCGGCTATTCCATACTCGAGAACTTCGGCTTCAGGCAGCTGATGGGCTGGGTACGCGTCTTCGCTTCCGTGGGCATGCTCGTCAAGAACAAGGGTTGGCAAAAACTGGAAAGAAAGGGTTTTGCTTCAGGCCCGGCTAACGCTGTCAGGAAGGTTTGAGAATCCGTTACTTTCCCGATGCCGCCAGGGCGTCCGCCGCTGCAATCAGCGGTATCTCGGTCATGCCGACAGGCAAGTCGAGTACGAAGAGGTCGCCGACGCGCCGCGTTCCGTCCGTGGCCGCCGTGCCCGTGGCCGGCCATACGGGAACGGCGTCGTCCGGAAGCCTCAGCCCGAGCCCGCGGATCGGGGACGGGGCAGAGAGGCGCAGGAAACGTCCGCCGTCCCGGATCACGACATCGGCTTCTACCCGGTCCCGCGCATCCCACCATCGCCCGAATTCGACCATCGTTCCCCACCAGGCGTAGTCCCTGAGGCGTACGGTGAATTCCTGCAGGAAGCGCAACTTCATGTCGGTCACGTTGGGATGTATCAGGATGACGAAAACGCCTCCGTACCTGGCTATCTTTCCAGCCAGTTCGACCGCCTCGTCCACACGGCCGTCCATCGGGGGGTCCTTCTCGTCTTCCACCGTTACGGGGAATTCGTAGGTCGTGGTTTCCGCGCCGTACAGCCGGTCGAAATTCTGCCGGTACGGCAGGTGGGTCATGACATCATTGGCGGAAACGGCGGACGAGTAGCGATACCCCGCGGACTCGAGCGATTGCGGTAGCGAGAATGGATTGGCTAGAAAGCCCGGACGGAATGACGACACCGTCGAACGGGATTGCCGTTCAATAAGGAATTTGCTCACCCGCAACTCGCCCATGATCGTCGCGTTTCTTGTATAGTAGAATTCGATGATGCGGGGCTGGTATTCCGGGTACGACTCCCTGTAGCTTCCCTGCGGAAGCCTGGCGAGCATGTCGGTGTGGCTCACCGAATGGCTGCCCAGTTCCATGCCCAGGTCTTCCAGCGTCGCCATCAACTGCGGAGTGCGGTTGTCGAAGAATACCTCGTCGAAGAAGTCCCTGAAGTACTTGGTCTGCAGGAAGTACGTTGCGCCGTACCCCTTGCTGCACTCGTATTCGGCGTAGACGACGCTGTTGGCCAGCGAGCCGGCGTAATCGACGTCGTGCGATACGATGACCGAGAGCGGGTAGCCATCCGGGGCGGAGTGGAGCATTACCGCGTCACTCTCGTAGGTACGATATATCGCGCCGATGAACCGGAGTACCGTATCCATCGACGGCTCGAAGCCGTTCACGTAAGTACGGTTGGCCTCTTCGTCCCGGTT
>PGXR01000035.1:1590-18037 GCA_002839245.1 Spirochaetae bacterium HGW-Spirochaetae-7
CCTCCGATGTCCCGCCGCACTATCGCGGCGTTTCCGTCGTTGTAGCGGGCGAGCACTTCCCCTGGTTCCAGGAAAGCCTGTGTCCTCATGCGCGACCGCGCGTGCTGCGGGTTGCCGAGGCGGATCGTCCTTTCCTCGGGGTAGTTGAAACCGGAGGCCAAGGGCGAGTCGGCGTATTCGAGCTCGAAGCGCTTCCGATTCCGGCTCGTCTTTCCGAAACCGAAAAGCCCGGCCATGCCGGGGGCGGGGGTGGCGAACAAGGCTGAAAGGACGGCTCCGCCGCGAACGGCGTGCTCTTCCAGCCTCAGCAGGCCTGCGTCGTCGATCCTGCCTTTCCTGAAACCCGGATAGACGAGAACCACCTCATGCTCCAGCGCAGCCTCGAGTGAATCGGTGATCATGAACGGGATGCCGAAGGACTTCATGCCGTGGGCCAGGCCGAGCCAGGCTGAATTCGGATCGGTCAGCAGGATCGCGAGCCGCGAGGACGAACCCGAGCTGTATGTCCGCCAGTCCGCCTTGACGGCCTTGGGCTTCGGCGATTCGTCCGCGGGCCCACTGACCCCTGGAAGCAGGAGGAACTCTCCCCTCGCCTTCTTGACCAGCGGAGACTCCGGGGCGAGGGCACTGAGCCCGGGCACGTCGAAGTTGCCGCTCTTCCCCGAGCCACAGGCGGCGACGAGCGAACAGAGGACTGCTGCCAGCAATCCGGGGAAACATCGGAGTGACGGACTCATGCGACCAAGTATACTCCGCGGCGACTCCGTCTGCGAATACCCGGGCATGGTATAACCCTTCGGAGCGCGGGAGCGACCATCCTATCCTGGCGGGTTGTCCTCCGGCGCGTGGTTCTCTATCGCGCTCATGTACCTGAGGCTTGCGCTGTCGTCGGGCAGTACCGCGAGCACCTGCACGAACAGCGCGCGGGCGTCCCCGTAGCGCTTCTGGTAGTACGCCTCGAGCCCCCGTTCGAACGACGCCCGTACTAGATCCTTCTTGGACCGCAGGTCGGGCGGGTCGCCGTCGTATATCTCGAAGACCGAGACAGGCTCGACCTTGCCTTTTACGCGGACCTTGCCGATGAAGCGCATGCGGAACGCCGTCGGGTCGGGCAGTTCGGCGAGGATGCGCTCGCTGACCGCCAGGCCGAGCCCGTATTCCTTGGAGACGCCCTCGAGGCGGCTGGCCAGGTTGACCGCGTCGGATATCACCGTACCGTCCATGCGCTGCTCCTCGCCGATGGTGCCGAGCATCAGGCGGCCCGTGTGAAGCCCGATGCCGACGCGGATGGGCTGCCTTCCGGAGGCTTCACGGTCGAGGTTGTACGCGGCCACCCGCTCCTGGATGTCGAGGGCGCAAAGCACGGCAGGCTCCGCGCCTTCGGGAAAAAGGGCCATGAAGCCATCGCCAAGGTACTTGTCCACGAAGCCGCCGTGCGCCCTGACGGCCGGCCCGACCCGCGCCAGGTATTCGTTGATGAACGCGAACGTCTGTTCCGGCGTCGATGATTCGGCAAGCCGTGAGAAAGCCCGGACGTCGACGAACATGACGGCCATGTCCTCGGCGCTCGAGTCGCCCAGGGCTATATCCTCGATCGTCTCCTTGCCGAGGAAGCCGAGGAACTGCTTGGGCACGAAACGCTCGAGCGAGCGGTTGACTCGGGCGAGGTTTCCAGACAGGGCCTCGGCCATGGAGAAGGATAGGGCGAAGCGCTTGGTCATGATCAACGAGAGCGCGAAGAGGAAACCGAGCAGTCCCACCTGCATCAGGAAAGCGCCGCGAAGGACACCAGCCGACACGAGGATGTCATGGACCGCCCCCGCGAAGAGGGCCAGGAATCCCAGGCCGAACAGGCCGGCGCCTTCCCGCCCGCGCAGGCCGGCTACGGCTATGGCCGCCGCGGACCCGAGCGCGACCGCGATGGTAGCTCCCTGGAACCATGCCAGGCCGAGCGACGAGATTCGGGTCGGAGCGAACATGACGACGGCCGAGTATGAGGCGGCGGCGATTGCCGCGGCGATGGAGGCCCAGCGCGGAAATTCGAGCGGAAAGGTGGCGCGGACGAAGGCGGCGAACAGCGCCACCGCCGCGGTAAAGGTGATGTAGCCCGAGTCGAACAGCAGCCGCCAGGTAAATCCAGGAAAGATCGACAGTATGTAATACTCGTCATAGCACAATACGCGGACGCCGAGCACCAGGCACAGGGAACCGAACCACATCGCGGCCGCTTCCCTGCGCCTGAGCGCGAAGAGTCCTAGGTAGTACGCGCCCATGGCGACTATGGCTCCGACGACGAACAGCTCCCAGGCCACCGCCCGCTCGCGGATGGCGGCCACGGCCTCCCAGTCTCCGAAAAGGACGTTCGAGCGGGTCCCCCCCTGGCGGTCGGCGAAATTGGAGACGTGCATGACCAGGTCGATCCGTCCGTCCGGTCCGGCGCCGAGCGGCGACACAAGGGAGAACCATCCCGGCGCCTCTTCGGCGGCTGTCTTGCCAGGCCTGCCGTGCCGCTGTACCAAGACGCCGTTGGCAAAAATAGCAGCCGCGCTCAGGAACGACGAGGATCGTATCCCGTAGCTGCGCCCAGGCGCGAGGCCGCAGATAGTGACGCGCCAGGTGCAGAATCCGACCGGCGCAACGCCGGGCAGGCCGTATTCGGTCCACTCCGACGGAAAAGGGACGATCGCGTCGTACAGCGGCTGTCCGCCGGCGAAGAACGCGGCAGGATCGACGAAGCGGTCCCAGTAGAATTCCCATTCGCCGTCAAGGGCGACCGGAACCGACAGTTGCACGGCTGAAAGGTCGACGGCTCCCGGCGCGAAGCGTGGTTGCCGGGCCTCGCCTCCGGCCTTGCTGCATCCGCTCAGGCCCAGGGCAATAGCCAGGACCAGGGCCAGGGCAGTCAAGTTGATGCGGTGAAGCGGCCGTATTCCCGTCACAACGTCGCCAGTTCGGCCTCGTCGGCGAACTTCCTCGATATCTCGAGTATGTCGTCGAGGCACTCGAACAGTATGTCGACGAGTCGCGGTTCGAAGGCCGCGCCTGACTCGGCGCGGAACAGGTCGAGTACCTTCTCGAGAGGCCAGGCATCCTTGTACACCCGCTTGTTGTACAGCGCGTCGAAAACGTCGCACAGCGAAACGATGCGCCCCGACAGGCTGATTTCAAGCCCGGCCTTGCCCAGTGGATAGCCTTTGCCGTCCCAGCGCTCATGGTGTTCGAACGCTATCACCGAGGCCGCCCGCAGAAGCGGCCTATCCGACGATCCAAGGATCTCCCTGCCGACCACGGTATGGTGCTTCATCACCTCCCGCTCTTCCGCCGTGAGCAGGCCGGGCTTGGAAAGTATGGCGTCGGGGATCGCAATCTTGCCGACATCGTGCATCGGGGCGGCCGTCGTGATGATCTCCACTTCCTCGGCGGACAGCCCATAGGCCCGGGACAGGATCTTGGCGTACTCGCCCACCCTGACGACATGATAGGCGGTCTCGCGGCTCCTGCTCTCGACGACTTCCGACAGCGTCCACAGGATCTCGCGTTGGGTCTTGGCCATCTCGTCGTTGAGCTCGATCAGCCGCTCCTCGGCGACCGTTCGCTGGGCGACTTCCTGCCTCAGCGCCGTGGTGCGTTGCCTGACCCAGAACTCGAGTTCCTCGTTGGAAGCCGCCAGGTTCCGGGTGTCGGATTTCTGCCCGGTCATGTCGCTGAAGACCAGCAGCTTCCAGTCAGCCGTCTTGTCCTTCGCGGAATTCGAGGCTACCGTTATGCGGTAGCTGCGCCTCAGGATTCCGTCGTGGTCGGGAAGGTCGACTTCTGTTTCCGCCTCCGGAAAGCCGAGAGCGGCATTGACCGCCGACGGCCATGCGGCAAAGAGTTGGCGAGCGGATTCGCCGACGGGGTTTCCGACGCCGAGCAGGGTCCTGGCCGCCGCGTTGCAGTCGACCACCTCGTCGGCCTTGTCGAGGACGAAGACCGGGTCCATCAGGGTGTCCATGACTGCGCGGCGCGCCACGGTTACCGAACCGAAAAGACGCTGGCTGAACAGTCCGTAGACGCAACACAAGGCGCCGACGGGGAACCACAGCGCCATCGGCTCATCGAGTCCCTGGATACCGATTCCAATGGCGTCGATGCCAGCGCCGAGAAGCGGGATGACGAGACCGATGGCGATGATCATGCTGCCCTTCCGGCGTTCGGCGGTCTTGCTGGCAAAATATCGCCCCATGGCAAGGATTGCCAGCGCTGAAAGCAGTATTCCATACACGCCGAGCACTACGGCGAGCGGAGATGCCGAATGCCCGAGAGCCGCGAAAGGCAGGCCAGGCAGTCGGTCCACGCTGGCGTACAACAGAGTCTCGAAGCCGGTTACAGCCGATGCAGCCGCCGCTACGGCCACGAGGACGGGGATGCAAAGACCCGCTAGCATGGCGGGCCGGGGCCCCTTGGCGGATCCTCGGACGTAGGTATAGGTGAATGCCGTATAGGCAGCCGCGATAGCCATCACCAGCGGCCATTGAGCGGCGTCCCAGGCCAGCTTCCAGTCAATCGATGAAGAAGCGATCTCTAGAAGCGACGCGCCCATCCAGGACGCCTCAAGCCCCGCGATGGCGGAAAAGATCCGTACTTCCCTGCGGTTCGAGCCGCTCATCATCACTGCCACGGCTATTCCCAAAAGGAAGGCCGCGGAGACTGCATGGGGAATTATCCTGATGACGATCGACGATATGAAGCCGCTCATGCTAAGTTCCATTACACTAAGCGAAAGGCGCGATATCCGCAAGGTCGAACGCCGGAAGGAAACGGACCGTTGCGGGCTGCCTAGGGACGAGCTATACTATCGCCAACATGACCGATCCATGAATAAAACGCGAGATCGGTGCACAGGAGGATCAAATGGCAGAGAAAAGCAAGCAGCCAAAGGAACCCAAGAAGAAACCTCAGAAGACGTTGCTGGAGAAGCGCAAGGAGAAGCGCGAGAAGGAAGCCTCGAAGCACGAAGAATAGCTTTTCTTCGATATTGAGGCGTCTGCTTAGTCGAAGCCCCGTTCGGGGGCTTATGGGTACGGGCCGACGCCGAGCCTGATGACCTCGACTTCGCCCGAGCGAATGTCAAGGACGGTTCCCATGCGGCGCTCGTTCTCCTCGCCGGGGTCGAGTATCATGTCGACGCCGGGCAGGTCCTCGAGTTCCCAGCCGGCGGAGAACAACAGCTCTTCGGGGTAATCGGCCTCGGGAATATACGCGTCGAGCATTGTCCGCTTCGCCGTAAGCGACAGCACTGCGCGGCCGAGGGCCTCGATGACGTCTATCGCGACTCGGTTGCCGGGTATGCGTATGCCCAGTTCCGCCCGCCTGAGGTCGAAATCCTTGGCTGCGCGATTGGTGCTCTGGAGGACGAAGACGTAGGGGCCGGGGGTGAGCCGCTTCATCACCCGGAAAGCGGCGCTGGAAATCTCGCACAGCTCCGAAGCCTGCGCGATGGACGAACACATCACGGTAAGCGGCCGGTCCCTGCCCGTTTCGACGAGGCGCTTCAGGCGGGAGACTCCATCTTTGGACGCGATCGAGCAGAGGATGCTCCAGCTGGTGTCGGTTGGCACGACCACGAGTCCGCCCCCCTCCAGGACGGATGCCGCGCGCCTGATTATACGCGCGTCTGGATTGTTGGCAACGACATACTCGAGCACCATGGGCCTCCGAAAGGGCATGATACCCCTTTTCGATCCGTCAGCGCAACGAGACAAGGTCCCGTAGCTCGTCGTCGCCAAGCTTGGCTATCCACGATTCTCCGGCGCGGACGGTCAACTCCGACAGCTCCCGCTTCGAGGTTATCATCGCGTCGATGCGTTCCTCGATGGTGTCCCGGGCTATCAGGCGATGCACGAAGACGTTCCTGGTCTGCCCGATGCGGAACGCCCGGTCGGTGGCCTGGTTCTCGACGGCCGGATTGAACCATAGGTCATAGTGCACGACACGGGTGGCTGCCGTCAGGTTGAGCCCCACGCCGCCGGCCTTGAGGCTGACGAGGAAGACACCCGGGCCGCGTTCGTTCTGGAAACGGTCTACCGCCTCGTCGCGCCGCTTCCTGGAAAGTCCGCCGTGGAGGATATACGGCTCAACACCCAGTTCGTCGCGCACCACGCCTTCGAGTATGCCGAGCATCTCGACATACTGGGAAAAGACGAGGACGCGCTCGCCGGCCTCGAAGGCTGCGTCAAGCAGCGCGACGAGAAGCCTGGCCTTGCCGGATTTGTCGGATGTTCCCGGGCTTTCCTTGTCGTAGTTGCGCGGATGGTTGGAGACCTGCTTGAGCGCGGTGATCATGGCCAGGACGACCCCGAGGCGGTTTTCGGAACCCGCGGACGACACACGGGCAAGGCCTTCGCTCGCTACCGCCTTGTACAGGGCTGCCTGTCCAGGTGTCAGGCTGGCGTATTCGCCGACGACCACCTTGTCAGGCAGGTCGGCGGCTATCGCCTTGTCGGTCTTGAGCCTGCGCATGACGAAAGGCCCGGTGGCGCGCCGGAGCCGTCCCGCGGTAGCCTCCGAACGGTCCAACTCGATGGGCTTGCGGAATTCGTCGGTGAAGCGCGCCCTGGTCCCCAGGTAACCCGGAAGCATCCAGTCAAAAAGGCTCCAGAGTTCACCCAGGTTGTTTTCCACCGGCGTTCCGGTCAGCGCCAGCCGGCGTTCGGCCCTGAGGGTCTTGACGGCGCAGGCGCGCTTCGAGTCGGGATTCTTGATGTAGTGGGCTTCGTCAAGGACGACGAGGTTCCATTCCAGCCCCGCGAGCTTTTTCTGGTCGCGTATCATCGTCTCGTAGCTCGACAACGTGACGTCGGCGGCACGGCGGCGGCGGGCTGTCCCGTAGTAGGGGCAGACGGTCAGGGACGGCGCAAACTTCGACAGCTCGCGCTCCCAGTTGGACAACAGCGACGCGGGCGCGCATACCAGGGCTCCGGAGCCCAGGTTGCCGGCATCCTTGAGGAATAGCATGGCGGTTATTGCCTGGACCGTCTTCCCGAGCCCCATGTCATCCGCCAGCAGGCAGCCAAGGCCGCGCGTGAAATTGCCGAGCATCCACCGGAAACCCCGTTCCTGGTACGGCCTGAGCGTGGCCTTGAGCGACGACGGCGTATGGACCTCGACGTCATCCCGCCCTGCTGTCCCGACGAGCCGCTGCACGGCATCGGAAAATTCGCTATCAGTCTCGATATCGCCCGCAAGTGCAGCCCTCATCGCCTCGCCGGCGCCCGGAGCTGCCCGGCCAGACACGCGGGACAGCACTCGTGCCGCCTCCGCCGGGTCGAGGCGCACCCATTCGCTGCGCCAGCGAACCAGCTTCAAACCCGAAGCCACCATAGCGGCAAACTCCGCAGGCGACAGGCGCTCGTCCCCTATGGCGACCGACCAATCGAACGAAAAGGCCGAGGCCAGGTCGAGGTAGGAACCCAGGCTGGCCTTCCTCACAACCCGTATCGCCGGCCGCGGAGTGGCAAGCCTGCGCAGTTCTTTTGGCAGTACCAGGGAAACGCCCAGGCGCCCGAGAAGAGGAGCAGCGTCGATGACGAAGCCCGCAAGCTCCTCCTGGCCAAGAATCACCGAAGCGGAAACGCCGAGTCGGCCCAGCGCGGGGATGAAGTTGGACAGCATGGCGGCGAAGCTCATCGCCTTGCTCGCCCGCTCGCCGCCTATACCTGCGGCCGACTTGAGGGCTACCCGCGAACCGTCCTCGCCTATGCAGGCTGCCGAGAGCCGGAAACGCGGGCTGTCCTGGGGCGATTCAATGCCGCTCGCGTCGCTTCGCCTTGCTGCCGCTATCGCCAGCTCCAGGGGCGGTCTGGACGAAGCCATCGTATAGACTGACAGCCAGGAGTCCATGGCTCCCGGCAAGGAGCGCTGGCCTGGAGCCGCGCACGATACCGGAAGTCTTCCGAAGAGCGCACGAACCGTCGGATGCCCCTTCTCCCGGCTCGACGGCAGGGAAAATCCCACCGACCCCGCGATCTCGGTGATGAAGGCGATGGCCAGAAGCTCTACCATGGACCGGGCATCGGGAACTTTAGCGGCCCCTGGCTTTGTTGTCGGGCTTGACCTGGACGAAACCGATCCAGGAGCTGCCTTTCTCCATGCTGGTGCGATCGCCAGCGGTTCCAGCGCCTGGAGGAGGGCATCGACGCCAGAGTCGAACCGGGCAGGCCGCCAAAGCACCGAGAAGCGCTCGCCTCGAAGCATGACGTCGGGCACGAAAGCGCAGGCAGACACGATTGACCGCGCCGTCTGGAAGAACGCCCTGAGGAAGCGGTACGAAGGGCTGCCCTGGCGCTCCCCGCAGCCGAGGAATACCTTAGAAGCCGCGAGAAGGCTCAGCTTGCCACGCGAGGCCGTCTCGATAGCAGCAAAACCGTCATCGCCGAGGAGGATCTCGAACTTCGAGGCCGCGAACCATCGCGCGGGGCTGCCTTCCATCGCGGCCAGGCCTGAGGGCTCGATGATATCCGGAATCCTGCCCGCAGCTTTGATATAGAAAGCGGTGCAGACGACTCTCAGGTCGAACGGGGCGAGCCCCCTCGACGGCGGGAGCAAGGCAGGGATTGCGGTCGTGCAGTTGGAAAGGCCGCCCAGACCGGACAGCGGGTCACCATCCCCCTGCATCGGGTCAGGCCATGGCGCCACGAGGCGCAGGATTACGGGATCGGGTACCGGGAGCGGGCGTATCGAACCGGTGATGGTGGCTCGTTCACCGGAATCGGGTTTGACCGCCTGAGCGCCATCGATGTCCACGCCGCGCAGGCGAAACAGGACGAGCGGATCCCGGTCTATCTCCTGGGCAAGCAGGTAGTAGACGGCGGCCTGATGCTTGCAGGGGTCGCCGTAGTCGGGACAGCTGCACGACCGCTCCATCTCGGACCATCGCCTGGGAACGAGCGATGCGCCTTTCTTTTTCAGCCGGGCCACGAGGCCCTCGGGCAAATCGCCGGCCGCGACACGCGACAGGAGCATGGGGTCCGAGGCGAAGGCAGCCCTGACGATGGCGGCCGCCGGCCCGGGCAAAGGCATGAACCGTATGGCGACGCTGTAATACGGGGCATAGTTGCCCGCCACCCTGGCGCGAACGTTTCCGCCGTCTATGGTCAGTTTCGTTACCGAACCGTTGCCCGCGTAGGCCCGCCCGCGCGCCAGGCGCCCGCCGTCGGCAAGCGCTTCCATCGCTTTTATGAAATAGCGGCCCCAGGGAGTGAGGCCGAACACGTGCATGGCCTTCATGGATCGATCAGAGCATCTTGATGTAGGCCCGCCGTCGCTTGTGCTGCCTGTGCTCGTAGCTCTTCCAGAGGCTTTGGACTTCGTAGTTTGTCTCCAGCTCGCCGGCGGTTTCGGCGCTGACGACGCCGGCTTTTCGGCAGCTCTCGATCAGCGACGTCATGAGGAAGGCGACCGCGCCGGCTCCCTTGTGCTTCGGGTCGACTGCGATCAGCAGTAGGTCTATGCCTACCGGATACCGCAGGGCCTTCAGGAGATGCACCCAGCCGAAGGGAAAGAATCGGCCGCCTGATTTCTGGAGAGCGCTGGAGAGGCTCGGGAAGGCAAGCCCGAAAGAAACCAGTTTTTCATCCTGGTCTACGACTATCTTGATGAAACGAGGGTCGGCAAAGCCTAGATACTGGTCGACATAGGTCTGGACCTGCTTCACTGACAGCGGCGTGGTTCCGTAGAGCTTCTCGTAGGCCTCGTCAAGGAGGGCGAATATCGGCTTGGCGAATTTGCGCTTCAGTTCCGCGGGGGTCTTCCAGTCATAGACGTGCATGCCTGTCCGCTGGGAAATGAGGTTCTGGACGCGAAGAACCTTCTCGGGTATGTCTTTGGGTACCTTGACCTCGTACTCCAGCCAGTCGACGTCCTTGCGGTAGCCGAGCCGTTCGATGAATTCGGGGTAGTACGGATGGTTGTATATCATTGGCATGGTGCCAAGCTGGTCGAAGCCCTCGATGAGGAGGCCTTCCTTGTCCAGGTCGGTAAAGCCCATCGGGCCGTTGACGCCGACCATGCCTTTTCCGCGGAGCCAGCCTTCGGCGGTCGCGAACAGAGCCTGGGCCACTTCGAAATCCTCGACAAAATCAACCCAGCCGAAGCGGCCGTACTTGTTGCCCCACTTCTCGATATAGCGATGGTTGATGAGAGCCGCGATGCGGCCCACGCTCTTGCCGTCCCGATACGCCAGCCAGTACTCGGCTTCGCTGAACTCGAACGCTGGATTGCGCGCCTTGGACAGCGTGTTGTACTCGTCGACAAAAATCGGGGGTACCCAGCAGGCGTTTCCCTTGAAGACGCTGAATGGAAATTTGACGAAGGCCCTGAGGTCACGGGCCGTCTCGACACGACGGATTTCTATTGGCATCGTACTACCTGTCCTGCATTCCGCGTTCGCGCGGCCGTACGGCCACGGAGCGCAGAGTATACAGGATTGGCTGACTAAAGAAAATCCTCCGCCCTCCGTCCCTACTTGTCCTCCCGGACGTACGCCGTACCCAGCGACGCGGGCGAACCGACACGTTTGGAAAGCGTTTCCCACCAGGTTATGGCGACGAGCACGACGATCGTCGTCAGGTAAGGCAGCATATTGAGGAAGGCTGCGGGGATGTTTGTCCCCGACGCCTGGAGCCTGAACTGCACCGCGTTGATGCCGCCGAATATCAGCGCCCCGGTGATGGCCCGTGCCGGATTCCACATCGAGAAAATGACCAGTGCGATGACTATCCACCCGCGGCCGCCGGTGATGTTCTCGGACCAGCCAGGCGTGTACGCCAGGGCAAGGTGCGCGCCGCCGAGCGCCGTGAGCATGCCTCCGAATATGGTGTAGCCATACTTGGCGCGGTTGACGTTGACGCCCATCGCGTCGGCCGTGCGGGGATTCTCGCCTATGGCGCGGAGCGACAGCCCGTTCCTCGTACGGTACAGGTAGAACCACGCCAAAGGTATGAGGAGGTACGTCCCCCAGGTGAAGATGTCCTGGCCGAGCACGGCGCCGAGTATCGGCACGTTCGCGAGGCCGCCGATGTCAAACGGCGTAAAACGCGGGCCGGTCAAGCCGACGAGGTAGTAGCCGTTGGAGGCCGGGCCCAGGCGCTGTCCGAGGAAGCTGGCGAAACCGGTGCCGAACAGGGTTATCGATAGTCCAGAGACGACCTGGTTGGCTTTCATGGTCACCGACAGGAAAGCGTGTATCAGCGCCATGAGCCCGCCTACGCCAAGGGCGACGATTATGGCCAGCGCGAGGCTGCCGGTGTAGTACGCCGTAGCGAAGCTGGAGACGGCGCCCATCAACATGATGCCTTCGAGCCCGAGGTTGAGTATGCCGGCGCGCTCCGCGTAGGTCTCGCCTATGGTCGCGTAGACCAGGCTGGTACCGGCGCGCAGGGTTATGGCCAGGAGAGATGTAATCAGGCCCATCACACGCCTCCCCTGGCGGCTTCGCGGGTCTGGGTGCCCGTCATCCGCTTTATCCTGTATTCGGTGAACAGCGAACCCGCAAGCATCGGGAACAGCATCATGCCCTGCATGAGAAGTCCCATCGACGACGGCAGCCCCATCACCATCTGCACCTGGTCGCCTCCTACGAGGAGGCCTCCCATGATGATGGCTACGAAAGGTATGGCCAGCGGGTTGAGCTGGGCCATCCATGCGACGATTATCGCGGTGTAGCCGTAGCCCAGGGACAGCCCCTGCTGGAGCCGCCGCGATATGCCGGCGACTTCGCCCACGCCAGCCAGGCCGCAGAGCGCGCCGGACAGCAACACCGCAAGCAGGATGTTGCGCTCGACCGATATGCCCTGGTAGCGCGCTGCCTTGGGGCTGTTGCCGATTACCTTGAGTTCGAAGCCCCAGCGCGTCCTCTGGAGGACGAACCACAGCACGGCCGCGGCGACCAGCGCGAAGTACAGGCCGATATGCGCGCGGCCGGCGATCCTGGGGAACCAGGCGGCCTTGGGAAACATCTCGGTGCCCGGAAAGCCGAAGCCCTTGGGGTCCCTCCACGGTCCGTAGTACAGGAACTGGGAAATGAGGATAGCGACGTAGTTGAGCATCAGCGTCACCAGGGTCTCGTCGACCTTGAGGCTTGTCTTGAGGAGAGCCGGTATGCCGGCCCACAGCGCGCCGGCGGCGCAGCCTACCAGCACCAGCATGGGCAGGAGGATGGGGGCCGGCAACCAGGGGCTCCAGTATACGGCCACCCAGGTGGCCGCGACTCCCGCCAGGGTCAGCTGGCCTTCAGCGCCTATGTTCCAGAACCTGAGCTTGAACGCCAGCGCCACGCCGAGCCCGGTCAGCATCAGCGGTATGGCCTTGACCAGCGTCTCGGTGAAGGCGCGGCCCGAGCCGAAGGCTCCCTTGAACATGGCGGCGAAGGTTTCGAAGGGGTTTGCGCCGAACGTGACGAGCAGCACGCCCGTCAGGACGAGCGATACTGCGAACGAAATGAACGGCACGACGACGATTGCCGTCTTCGAGACGGTCTTTCGCTTCTCGAATACGAGGGTCATGGGCGGGATTCCTTTCCGGATGGACTGACGCCCGCCATCAGAAGACCGATCTCCTGGGGGTCCGCGCCTTCTGCCGGCATGACGCCGACGGCCTTGCCGTCGTACATCACGGCGATGGTGTCGGCGACGCACAGTAGCTCCTCGATGTCCTCGGAGACGAGGAGCACGGCCTTGCCCGCGTCGCGCTGCGCCACGAGCTGCTTGCGTACCGACTCCGTGGCGCCGATGTCGAGCCCACGCGACGGATAGACGGCGATCAGCAGGCTCCCGCAGGCTTCGATCTCGCGGGCCAGGATCGTCTTCTGGATGTTGCCGCCGGACAGGAATTTGACCATTGTCTCGGGCGACGGGGTGGCTATGTTGAACGCGCCTATCATCCTGCGGGCGAATTCCAGAATGCGCCAGGGGAAGATGAGCAGGCCGCTGGCGATGGGCGCGGAGCGGTAGTCCTTCATCGCGAGGTTGTTGGCCACGCTCATGTCGCCGACCGCGCCGACGGCGATGCGGTCCTGCGGTATGTGGCTGACACCGGAATTGATGATCTGGAGGGGAGTATGGTTGGTCGCATCGACGCAGTTGATCGAGATGCCGCCCGATTTGACCGGGCGGAGTCCCGTGATCACTTCGGACAGCTCGCGCTGGCCGTTGCCAGCGACGCCGGCGATGCCGAGTATCTCTCCGGTTCGTAGCTGCAGGGACAGCTCGCGCAACGCCGGCAGTCCCCGCTCGTCTTCCGCGCAGACATCCTTGAGCTCGAGCACGACTGCTCCGGGCGAGAAAGGCGCTTTCTCGATATGGAAAAGAATCTCCCGCCCGACCATCACCCGCGCAAGGTCCTTGGGGTCGGTTTCCCTGGTCGTCTTCTCGGCGACCACCTTGCCCTTGCGGAGCACCATGACGCGGTCGGAGAAGGCGATTACCTCATCCATCTTGTGGGTGATGAAGACGGCGCTCTTGCCCTCCGCCTGCATCCGTTTGACCACGTCGTTGAGCTCGTGCGATTCCTGGGGAGTCAGCACGGCCGTCGGCTCGTCGAGCACCAGGATCTCGGCCTTGCGGTACAGCTGCTTGAGTATCTCGACACGCTGCTGCTCGCCCACCGAAAGTTGCCAGATGAAGGCGTCGGGGTCGACTTTCATGTTGTAGCGTTCGCCGAGTTCCAGAATCGACCGCTTGACCGCCGCCATGTCTGGCACGAAGGCGAGGCTTGCCATGCCCAAGATGACGTTCTCCGCCACGCTCATCGTGTCGACCAGCATGAAGTTCTGGTGGACCATGCCTATCCCCAGGTCAGCCGCGTCGCGGGGCGAACGGATGTCGACCTTGCGGCCCCGGATGAACACGTCGCCCGAATCCTGCCGGTACAGGCCGGAGAGGATGTTCATCAAAGTGCTCTTGCCGGCGCCGTTCTCGCCCAAGAGGGCGAGGACCTCGCCGCGGTCGAGGTGCAGGTCGATGTTGTCCGAAGCCTGGACGCCGGGGAAGCTCTTGCATATCCCCCGCATCTCGACGAGCGGGGTCTCGCTTGCGGTTTCTGTCATGGTTGATTGCCTTCGTTGGGGTTTTCGCCGCGCCGCTGCGATTCGAAAAAAACGCGGCGCCCCTGGAGACTCCCGCAGGGGAATCTCCAGAGGCGCCGTCAAAGAAATTTTACTGCACTTTTCCTACGACGCCCTCGACGAGCCAGGCGAACGACAGGAGTTCCTCGTCCGACATCTTGGCGCCTTCGTTGACGCGGAGCTTGCCTGAGTTGTCCTTGATCGGGCCGGTGAAGACATCCCAGGTGCCGCCGACGATCTTGACTTTCTGGGTTGAGACCAGGTCGCGAACGTCCTGCGGGACGGCGGGGCTGAAATCGGCGAGGCGAACCACGTCGTCGGAGAGTCCGCCCCAGTACTGGCTGCTCTTCCAGGTGCCGTCCATGCCCTTGCGGACCGTATCGACATAGTAGACGCCCCAGTTCCAGACCGGGCTGGTCAGCACCGAGTCGCCGACGAACTTGCGCATGTCGGAATCGTAGCCGATGGAGAACTTGCCGCGCTCCTGGGCCGCTTTCTGCGGCTCGACGGTGTCCTGGTGCTGCGCGATGATATCGGCGCCAGCGTCGAGCAGGGCCACGGCGGCTTCGCGCTCCTTGACCGGGTCGTACCAGGTGTTGGTCCACACGACGCGGACCTGGACCTTCGGGTTGACGGAGCGGGCGCCGAGGGTGAAGGCGTTGATGCCGCGAACCACTTCGGGAATCGGGAACGCGCCCGGATAGCCGATGATGTTGGTCTTGGTCATCTTGCCGGCCACGATACCGGAGAGGTAGCGGGCCTGGTATATCCTGCCGAAGTAGGTGGACATGTTCTCGGACGTCTTGTAGCCTGAGCAATGAACGAACTTGACCTTGGGGAACTCGGCGGCGACTTCGGCCATCGGGTCCATGTAGCCGAACGACGTGGCGAAGATCATGTCGTAGCCGTCCTGGGCGTACTGGCGGATGACGCGGGTGGCGTCCGGGCCTTCGGGCACGTTCTCCATGAAGGCGGTCTTGACCTTGTCGCCGAAGGCGGCCTCGAGGGCGAGGCGGCCGACATCATGCTCGTGGGTCCAGCCCAGGTCTCCGGGAACTCCGATATATATGAAAGCTACCTTGTACGGAGCCGCCGGGGCAGCCGGGGCAGCTACCGGTTCGGCCTTCTTTGCGCATCCAGCGACCGACAGTGCGATGGCCAGGGCGCAGATGATGCGAAGTGTCTTCTTCATGAGTACTCTCCTGTATGACAATGAGTGATGTCTCCCAGAACTACGATGAACCGGGAAAACCAACCGCACCAGTAAACAACGATGGAGACTATATGTCAAATCGTTTCTGTCTCCTTTCGGCGGATAATGAAGATTCCGCTAAAAATACGGACATTGACGATGAAACTGGCAGTCGATACGATTGACCCATGCCCGTCCCCGCTTTCCATGCCCGCAGGCTGACAGCGACCATCCTGTTCGCATTCGCCTCGACACTCCTCGGCTTTGCATCGCCAGGCTCGGGAGGACCGGCCCCGGGGACGCCGGATTCCGGTGAGCGTTTCTCGTTCAGGCACCTGGATACCGGAGACGGGCTCTCGGGTGATTCAGTGTATTGCATGCTCCAGGACAGGCTCGGCTATCTGTGGCTCGGCACGTTCAGCGGCCTGTCGCGCTACGACGGGGCGCGGGTGGTGATATATCGCCCGGTGCCCGGCGACCCGGAGAGCCTGCCGTCATCGCTTATTTTCGACATACACGAGGACTATGCCGGTACGCTATGGATCGCGACGGACGGGGGAGGACTTGCCCGCTATTCCCGCGATTCGGATGCCTTCGAGCGCTTCTCCCATGACCAGTCGATTCCCGGCTCGCTCGGCAGCGACAGGATATTCACCGTCGCCGACGACCCATACGGCTGGATATGGGTGGGGACAGCCGATGCTGGCCTCGATAGATTCGATTCCATCCGCGGCGTTTTCGCCCATTACGGGATGGCGGATGGATTGCCTTCCGATACGATACGCACGTTGCTGTGCGACGCCGATGGAGAACTGTGGGTCGGCACCACCGCAGGCCTCGCGCGCTACGACAGGATGAAGGACTCTTTCCTGGCGATAGGGTCCACCGGGAAATCTACGGTACGCGCCTTGATGCAGGACAGGGACGGCAACATCCTCGTGGGAACCGAGGGAAGGGGCGTCTTCAGTTTCGATCCGGAGACCGGCACGACCTCGGCTGTCGCCCTTGGAGCCGGTTCGGAAACCCTCCTTGTCAGGGCCTTCGCGATGGAAAACTCGGGTCGTGTCTGGGTAGGCACCGAGGACAAGGGCATCAGGATCCTCGATTCCGGGGGAACCTCCTCGATCGAGGTGAGGGCCGCGCCCGCGCAACCT
>PGXR01000036.1 GCA_002839245.1 Spirochaetae bacterium HGW-Spirochaetae-7
CAACGAACGGAAGCACGCAAAGACCGTCATTCGAAGGCTTCTCGCCTCTCGACGCACGACACCGATCATCGAGCAGCCCGGACGTTAAATGGGGCTCGCGCAGTATCCATCCGTTTTGAACCGCGAACTCTGCACGGCAAGGAGACATAATGTCAGGCCACAGTAAATGGGCGACAATCAAGCACAAGAAGGGTGCAGCTGACGCGAAACGCGGCCAGATCTTCACCAAGCTGATCAAGGAAATTTCGATCGCGGCCCGGATGGGCGGCGGCGATGCCGATTCCAACGCCCGCCTCCGTACGGCTATCCTCAAGGCTCGCGGCGCCAACATGCCCAAGGACAACATCGACAGGGCAATCAAGAAGGGCACCGGCGAACTTGGCAATGCCATCTACGAGGAACTCATCTACGAGGCCTACGCTCCGGGCGGCGTAGCCGTCCTCATCGAGGTGCTGACCGACAACAAGAACAGGGCCGCCGCCGAGATAAGGAATCTCCTGACGCGCGCCGGAGGTTCGCTTGCCACCTCCAACGCGGTACTGCGTCTTTTCTCGCGCAAGGGCGTCATCTCCATCGACGGCGAAAAATACTCCGAGGACAAGGTGATGGAACTCGCCATCGAGGGTGGAGCCGACGACATTGTCAACGAAGGCGGCGAAATAGTCGTGTACACCACCCCGGAAACCTTCGAGGCGGTGCTCAACGCCGTAACGAACGCAGGTATGGAGACCGACGGAGCCGAGATCTCCATGATCCCCGAACTATACGTCGAGGCCGACAAGGACTCCGCGTCCAAGATCCAGAAACTCATCGACAGGCTCGAGGAAAGCGACGACGTGCAAAGCGTCTATCACAACGCCGATCTCCCCGAGGAAGTCGAGGACTGAGCGTGGCACGGGGACCGGTCCGCGTCCTCGGCATTGATCCAGGCCTGGCGGCCGTCGGATGGGGCGTCGTCGATCTCGACGGCGCCCGACTAGTCTACAGGGGACACGGCTGCTTCACGACCAAGGCGGGCGAGGATGTCGCCCGCAGGCTGGCGCATATCAGGGATTCGCTCGCGGCGGTCATCGCTGTCTGGCTGCCTTCCGAGGCGGCCATGGAAGGCCTCTACTTCTCCAGGAACGTAACAAGCGCGCTTGGCGTGGCTGAAGCGAGAGGCGTCATTCGACTGGCCTGCATGGACGCCGGGCTTTCCATGGACGAGTACGGCCCTATGGACGTCAAGAAGGCCGCCACCGGCTCAGGCCGTTCGGGAAAGGAAGACGTCCAGTCGTTCGTGCGGCTCATCCTCGGTTTGGATGCGGTGCCCAGGCCCGACCACGCGGCCGACGCGCTGGCCGTGGCGATATGCCATTGCCAGGGGCGTTCCATGCGTTCTGCCTTGGTTGATGCGACTCGTTCCGGCCGGATATAATCCAGGGTATGTTCAACTCAGTACGGGGAACGCTCTGCCACAAGGGCGCGGATACTATCAGGATAGACAACAACGGCGTCGAGTGGGATTTCGCCGTGCCGGCCCGTTCGGTCGATTCCTTCGGCAGGCTCGGCGACGAGGCGAGGGTCCTGTGCTGGCTCCTGCACTGGGACGACCAGATGCGCCTTTTCGGCTTCGTCTCCGAGGCCGAGCGCTCAATCTTCATCGAGCTGATGACCGTCGATGGCATAGGCCCGAAGCAGGCGCTCAAGATACTGGGCGGCATAGGAGCCGACGACCTCGAACAGGCACTCGAAACCGAAGACCTTGCCAGGCTGGAATCAATACCCGGACTCGGCAAGAAGACTGCCCAGAAACTGGTTTTCTCGCTGAAGGGCAAGCTGCCATCGCACCTCGCCGGCCCGGCAGGCATGGCTTCGGGACCGCACGACGATATCGTCAGGGCGCTTGTCGACATGGGTTATGACAGGCGCCGGGTACTCGAGGCGGTAACGAAGCTCGATACCATGGAAAACCTGCCGGTTGCGCCTGCCGACAGGGAACGCGAACTGTTCCGCCGTGCCATCGTCGAAATGAGTTCGCCGTGAACGAGCGCAAGCCTCCAGAACTCGTCGCCGCAAGCGTCGTCGCCGGAACTTTCGATCCTGTTGACGACGACAGGGAGAACGCCCTGCGCCCGAGGCGGCTCGCCGAATTCCTGGGGCAAACCTCGATCAAGGCCAACCTCGCGGTATTCATAGAAGCGGCGCTCGCCCGCGGCGAGGCGCTCGACCATGTCTTCCTGATGGGACCGCCCGGACTCGGCAAGACGACGCTGGCCGGCATCCTTTCCCACGAGCTCGGCGTAGACTTCAAGGTGACGAGCGCGCCGGCCCTTGAAAAAGCCAAGGACCTGGCGGGCATCCTGACGACGCTGGCGCCGCGTTCCATTTTCTTCATCGACGAGATCCACCGCCTGAAGCCGGCCATCGAGGAAATGCTCTACATGGCCATGGAAGACGGCGAGCTTGACTTCATCATAGGCCAGGGGCCGGCGGCTCGCACCCTGCGCATCCCGCTGCCGCCCTTCACGCTGGTAGGTGCGACGACGAGGGCGGGCATGGTAGGCAGTCCCCTGGTCAGCCGTTTCGGCATCTCGGTCAGGCTCGGGTTCTACGAGCAAACCGACATCATCGCGATCCTCCGCCGATCGGCGGGCATACTGGGCACGGCCGTGGACAACGACGCGGCCGAATTGCTGGCGCAAGCCAGCCGAGGCACGCCCCGCGTCGCCAACAGGCTCCTGCGGCGCATGCGCGACTTTGCACAGGTGGCAGGAGCCCAGACCATAAGCGCTGACGTCGTGGGCGACGGGCTTGCCCGCCTCGAAGTGGACCATTACGGCCTCGAGCGTCACGACCGGGACGTGCTGTCGGCCATCATAGAGAAATTCGGCGGCGGACCCGTCGGAGCCGAGACGCTCGCTGTGTCGACGAGCGAAAGCGTCGAAACCCTGGAGGATTATCTAGAACCCTTCCTCATACAGTCGGGCTTCATCATGAGGACTCCGCGCGGCCGGGTGGCCACGCCGCTGGCCTACGAACATCTAGGATACCAGAGAAACCATGCTGACGACGGACTTCAGTTTTAACCTGCCGGAAGACCTGATAGCCCAGGAGCCCAGTGCCCAGCGGGGAGCCTCAAGGCTCCTCGTTCTCGACAGGGCCACCGGTACGACCACCCACGGCATGGTCGCCGACATTACCTCGTTCGTGTCCCCCGGGACAGTGATGGTCTTCAACGACTCCAAGGTACGACGCGCCCGCCTGTACGCGACGGGTGCGGGCGGCGGCAGGATAGAGGTCCTGCTGCTGCGTCGCGAGGGTCCTTGCCTTTGGGCCGCATTGACGACGAGGATGGCCAAGATGACGCCGGGCAAGCGCCTGGCCCTGCCAGACGGGCTTGAGGCCGAGATAGTCGAGGCGAGGCCTGACGAGCGCCTCCTGCGTTTCTCGGCGGAACCGGACGACGACTATCTCGAGCGGAATGGCCGCCTGCCTTTGCCGCCGTACATACGCCGCGCCGATGCCGAAGCCGACGCGGACCGCTACCAGACGGTCTATGCCCGGGAGCGCGGCTCCTCCGCCGCGCCGACGGCGGGACTGCACTTCACCGGGGGCATCCTGTCGGGCCTTGCGGCGGCGGGCGTAGAACTTCGCTTCGTTACCTTGCACGTCGGACTCGGCACCTTCCTGCCCGTCCGCGTCGACTCGATAGAAGACCACCACATGCACTACGAGGAGTATTCCGTGCCAGCTGATACGGCCTCGGCGGTCAACAGGGCCAGGCGCGAAGGCCGGCCGGTACTCGCCGTCGGCACGACGAGCGTGCGTACCCTCGAAAGCGCCTGGACTGAAGAAGGCCTGGCCTCCGGCCCGGGTTCGACTGACATCTTCATCTACCCCGGCTACCGTTTCAAGGTGGTCGACGCCATGTTCACGAATTTCCATACCCCCGAGTCGACCCTCCTGATGCTCGTCTCGGCGTTCTCCGGCCGCGAGCGCATCCTCGGCGCCTACGAAGAAGCAAAGCGGGAACGATACCGTTTTTTTTCCTACGGCGACGCCATGCTGATACGGTGACGTGAAAACATGAACAAGCGCATTGACATTCCGGCGGCGCTCAGGGATTTCGCCAGGGTATTCGCTTCGGCTGGATACTCATGTTATTTCGTCGGCGGCGCAGTGCGGGACAGGTTGCTCGGCCTGCCGGTCAACGACTGGGATGTCGCCACCGACGCCAGACCAGAGGATGTCCAGCGCCTTTTCAGGTCGGTCATCCCGACTGGCATCCAGCACGGCACGGTGACCGTGCGGTGGAAAGGCCTCTCGGTGGAAACGACCACCTTCCGAGTCGACGGCCAGTACCTCGACGGAAGACGCCCCGAGGCTGTCAAATTCACCGCCGACCTGGTAGAGGATCTTTCCAGGAGGGACTTCACCATCAACGGCATGGCCGCCGATCCCGCTTCTGGCGAAATAATCGACCCTCACGGCGGCTTGGACGACCTGTCCGCCGGCCTGGTACGAGCCATAGGCGACCCGGCAATCCGTTTTTCAGAAGACGGGCTCCGCCCGCTTCGGGCAATACGGTTCGCCGCTCGCTTCGGCTTCAGCATCGACGAAGCTACTTTCGCGGCAATTCCCGCGACGATAGCCAGGTTCAGGATGGTATCGGCGGAGCGGGTACGCGACGAGCTTACAAAAATTCTCCTGTCTGCCAGGCCGGCGGAAGCTATCGGAATGCTCGACGAGTCGGGGTTGCTGCCGGAAATACTTCCTGAACTGTCCGCGTGCAAGGGAGCCAGGCAAGGCGGGCCGCACCTCTTTGACGTGTTCGGGCACCTGCTGGCCTCATGCGCGGCAGTCCCGGCGGACACGGTGCTGAGGCTGGCCGCGCTGCTCCACGACACGGGCAAGCCGTCCAGGCGGATCGAGTTGCCGGACGGTTCAATCACGTTCTACGGCCATGACGAAGAGTCGGCCAGGCTCGCCGAGGCGGCACTCAAGCGGCTCAAATACCCAAACGCAGTCGTGAGCGAGGTCGCCGTCCTGATAAGGCACCATATGTTCGATTATTCCGAATCCTGGACCGATGCCGCCGTCAGGCGATTCGTCGCGCGCGTCGGCTTCGAGCACCTGAGGCCGCTCGCGTTGCTGCGCCTTGCGGACAGCTCGGGAATGGGTCACGGCCCTGCTGATCCTCGTTCCGTGCTGCCGCTTCTTGGCCGGGTGGATGACCTGCGGTCCAAGGACCAGGCGTTCGGGATATGCGACCTGGCGGTCGGCGGCGAGGACCTGGCGGGGATAGGCTGGCCACGCGGGCCTTCGATGGGACGGGCGCTGGCGGAACTGCTCGAAGCGGTACTCGACGATCCTGAGCTCAACACCAAAGAACGGCTGCTCGATATTGCCAGCCGCATAAAGTCGAAACACGTCCATGAATGACGGCTTCGGCCGGTCGGTTACAGCCTGCTGGCAGAAACCAGGCGCTCCGCCTCGAGCCCGCCCGTCGCGATGATAGCGTCGTAGGCGATGGCGGCGGCGGCTTGCTCGGCATCCTTCTTTGTCTTGCCCGAGGCTGGGCCATAATCCGCGTCAAGCAGGCAGCAGCGTATCCAGTAGGTGCGGTCGTGGTCGGGGCCGGTCTTGCTGTCGAGCTCGTATGCCGGATAGCAGCGGTGCCATTTCTGGGCGTATTCCTGGAGCAGGGTCTTGTAGTCCTTATGGTGCCTGTCGGTCATCACCTTGTCTATTTCGGGGTTTATGAGCGAAAGCACCAGGCCTTCGGCCTTGGAGAAGCCTGAATCGATGTAGGCGGCGCCGAAAACGGCTTCGAGCGAGTCGGCCAGGATGGCTTTCTTGTTCCTGCCGCCCGACCTTTCCTCTCCCTTGCCGACGAGGAGCAACGCGTCCATGCCAAGCCCCGCCGCCAGCTCTGAAAGCGTATTCTCGGAAACGACAAAGCTCTTGACGGTGGCCAGGTCGCCTTCCGACCTGTCACCGAGCATCGTGAACAGGCGAGCCGCGGTCACCAGTCCCAGGACAGCATCGCCGAGGAACTCGAGCCTCTCGTTGTTGCCGGTCGAGCGCGGGTCCTCGTTGACATACGATCGGTGCGTCAGGGCGCGGTTGAGGAGGGATTGATCCTTGAATTTGAATCGAAGCAGGCGCTGGAAGGCGCCGAGGGCTTCAAGCCGGTCGCGGCTCATGTCGCTTGAACGGGATGGCACGGCCTCGGTCGCTTTGCCTGCGGTAACGGACGGGCGCGAGGCCCGTCCGACCACATCATACCTGTGACTTTATGAATTCGTAAGCGTCGCGGACGGTCTCGAACTCGTTTGCCTTCTCGTCCGGAATCCTGATCTTGAGCTCTTCCTCGATACCGTATACCAGTTCGTAGGTATCGAGGCTGTCGGCGCCAAGGTCCTGCCTGAAACTGGCGTCGAGGGTAATCTTAGATTCCTCGACCTCAAGTTTGTCGGCGATGATTTTCTTGATCTTCTCGTACAATTCGTCCATAGCGAATCTCCTTTACGCGTTGGTCTCGGGGGTCAAAACCTGCCTGCCGCGATAGAAGCCGCACTTCGGGCACACCCGGTGAAACAAAACGGCATTGCCGCAGTTTCCGCAGGATACGATAGTCGGAGCGACGAGCTTCATGTTGATGGAGCGTCGACGGCGAGTTCGCGCCTTCGAAGTATTACATCTGGGTACAGCCATACTAAAACCTCATTCCCACATAAGTGCCTGTAACGGATACCGGCGCACGATAACGAAATACGGTGAATTTGTCAAGTCGATGCCGGCGATAGCACTGCGCCATCAACTGGAGACGGTCCTGAAACGTTCCAGGGCGGTCGCGACTACCGAAGGCACCATACCACTGACGTCCCCGCCAAGCGAGGCGAGTTCCTTTATAGCGCTCGAGCGGAGAACGAAGTATTTCTGGTCAGTCGGCATGAAGAACGTCTCTATCTCGGGGCCGACACCCTTGTTCAGTATCGAAAGCTCGAATTCGTACGAGAAGTCCTGGACGCTGCGGACGCCTCGCAACAGGACGCGGCAGGAGTGCTTCCTGGCAAATTCGACTATGAGGGTGTCGCAGGCGTGAACCTCGACGTTTGGCCACGGAGCCACGAACTCCCGCATGAAAGCCAGGCGCTCTTCGGTATTGAAGAGGTAGTTCTTGTCGCGGTTCACGGCGACGACGACCAGTACCCGCTCGAATATCGTCCGGGCGCGCTCGATGATGTTGAGATGCCCAAAGGTCGGCGGGTCGAATGAACCGGGAAATACGGCCTTTACCATGGCTGGAACCATAAACCGGCCTTCTTGGCACGTCAAGCTAATCCGGCTGACATACCGGGCCCCGACCGTGTATCATGATTCAATCATGAGACTGCCACGCGCCATCGGATTTGCCATCCTCTCGAGCCTCCTCCTCGCTATTGCCTTGCCCAACGAGCTCTTTCCCTGGGGAAGCCCGGCATTCGGGCTCGTCGCGCTGGCTCCGCTCTTTTTCGCGCTGTCGTCTACCCGGTCATACCGCGAGTCGTTCCTGGTCGGAGCGATTTTTGGCGGGTTGGCCCATGGGCTATCGAGCTACTGGCTGTGGTTCTTCAAGGATTTCAGGTTCTGGACCCTGGGCACGAGCATCCTCGCGTACATGATAGTCTACGGCTTCCTTGGACTGTACCTGAGAGGCGCGCTCAAGCGCACGGGAATCGCGAGGCCGCTGGTTTTCGCGATGGCCTGGGCCGTATTCGAGTGGGGCAAGTCCTCCGGCTTCCTGGGCTATCCGTGGGGAATACTCTCCCACAGCTGGAATACCGTACTGCCCGCCACGCAGATAGTCGAATCGACAGGGGTCTACGGCCTGTCCTTCGCCCTGGCCTTCGTCTCGGCGGCGGTCGGGGAGTTCCTCTCGCCGTCCGTGCCCGTGCTGCGCTCGCCGCTCGATGGCGATGCCGAGTGGACGCCGACGGGGTGGGCGCGCCGCGTCATGCCGCGCAGACCGCCTGATGGCGAAGGACGCTTCCTGGCCGCGGGCCAGGTGGTAGTCGCCGTCGTCCTGCTGGCGGCGATTTCAGCATACGGATTCGTCGCGCTGGACAAGCCCAGGACTGCCCGCGGTTCGTTCAGCGCCGTCCTGGTCCAGCAGAACCTCGATCCGTGGGATGGAACCGAAAGCGAAAATCTTGCCGTATCTATCGCCTTGGCGCGAAAAGCCATGGCAGCGTCTGCTTCGGCTCCGGACATCGTGATCTTCAGCGAGACGACGCTGCGCCGACCGTGGAACGGTTTCCAGCGATACTTTTCGAAAACGCCCGCCGAGGATCCGCTGACCGGCTTCATCGCCGATTCCGGGGCCTGGCTTTTCACCGGCGCGCCGGAGATACTCGACTACAAGACATACGATGCGACCAATTCGGTGATACTGGTCGATGCAGGAGGGGTGCAACGGGGCAGTTATGCCAAGATCCACCCGGTTCCGTTCGCCGAAGCCATACCGTTCTGGGAATACGACCCGTTCAGGACCTTCATACAGGAAGTTGTCGGCCTTGAATCCGGCTGGGTGATGGGCACGGAACGCGTGATATTCGAGCTGCCTACGAAGAATGCTGGAACCGTCCGCTTTGCCGCCCCGATATGCTTCGAGGATGCCTTCGCCTCGTTGTGCCGCGATTTCGTCAGGGATGGCGCGGAGCTGCTCGTCAACCTGACGAACGATTCCTGGTCCAGGACACATTCGGCGGAGATACAGCACTTCGTCGCCGCCCGTTTCAGGGCCATCGAGCTGCGGCGAACGCTCGTACGCTCGACGAATGGCGGTGTGTCGGGAATAGTCGGCCCGGACGGACGCATCATCGAATCCTTCCCCTTGTTCGAATCGGTGGCCAGGATGGTCGAAGTGCCGATTTTCGTAGACGAGACGACCCCGTACCTCGAGTATGGCGACTGGTTTGCCTTCGTTCTGGCCTGTATTCTGGCGGTTGCAGCGTTTATACTCTTTATTGACGACAGCTTGTCGAAAAAGGAGCAGCCATGAGCGTACGGGAATATATATCTGCGCCATTCTACGAAATACAACAATACAAAAGGGATCCTCCCCGGGACGCTCTTGCGTTCACCGGGTCTCCCAGGAAACATCCATACGACGACGAGAAGATCATCCTAATCGCCGAACCGCAGAGCGGAGAATCGGCCATCTACGAGTTCAAGGCTTCCGACGTCGTCGGAGCCCAGGACATGCCGAGCCCTGTCACCGAGGCGGGCGAGAGCTACAGGATCGTCAGGCTGTGGATTCGTCGCGGCGCCGTCGGGATACAGTACGAGCCGTTCGAGGTCGATACGCCTTTGCGGTTCATGCGGGAGTCGCATCCGCTGAGGGAACGCTTGTTCGGCAGGAACCGGGGCTGAAACCGATGCCCGGACGGGCCATTCCCGAGGCGCGGTTTTATTCGCTGGCGGATGACGGGGCAGTGCGGTGCTCGCTGTGCCATCACCAGTGCCTGGTAACGCCCGGGCACGTCGGCGTGTGCAAAGTACGCCGAAATGAAGGCGGCCGACTGGTGCTGCCGTTCTACGGCCGTGCCAGCGCCATTTCCATTGACCCGATAGAGAAGAAACCCCTGTACCACTTCATGCCCGGCAGCTCCACCTTCTCGGTAGGCTATGTCGGATGCAACCTCCGCTGCCCGTTCTGCCAGAATTTCGGCATATCCCAGTCGACCGACGCCTTGACCGAAGCGGTCGATCCCGCCGGGCTGGCTCACGCCGCGGTGCGCGCTGGCTGCCCGTCCATCGCCCACACGTATTCCGAACCCCTGGTCCACGCGGAGTTCGTGGTGGAGAGCCTCATGGCGGCCAGGTCAGCCGGACTGCGCACCGTCCTCGTTACCAATGGCTGTGCGAGGATGGAAGCGGCTACGGAGGTGCTGTCGCTTTGCGACGCGGTAAACGTCGACGTCAAATGCTGGAGCGGGTCATTCTACCGGGATGAACTGGGAGGCGACCTGCCCACCGTCAAGGCCTTCGTCGAGCTTGCCTTCCGGCTGGGAACCCACGTGGAAGCCACGACGCTGGTCATACCCGGCAAGAATGACGATGATGGCCAGATCGATGGCATAGCGGCCTTCCTGGCGTCGCTGTCGGCCGATATTCCGCTCCACCTGTCTGCTTACCGGCCCATGTACCGGTACACCGTGGCACCTACGCCGCAATCCACCATCGAAAGAATGTCTGTGGTGGCGCGCAGGCATCTCCGCTACGTCTACCCTGGAAACCTTGGCAGTCAGGCAGTGCAAACAGCCTGCCATTCGTGCGGAGCTGCGCTCGTTGTGCGCAGGGGATACGGCATCGACCTAGCTGGCTTGAATGGAGATAACTGCGCCGCCTGTGGCGCCAAGTCTCCCATCATCGTCGCGTGAATGGCCTGCCGGCGAAAAACGGGCTGGTATCGGAGTTTTTCAGGGTATGCCGGGCAATTCGCGATTATCCTCTTGACTTTTTTTTTGGCTTTTGGCATTGTACGTCTCGCCAAGTGCACGGTGGGTGTAGCTCAGCGGTAGAGTCCCAGAATGTGGATCTGGAAGTCGCGGGTTCGAACCCCGTCACTCACCCTAGCTCGTCGAAACCGGAGCATGGGACCGTTCGGCGGCGGGCGTTCGTAGCTCAGCTGGATAGAGCGACGGACTTCGAATCCGTAGGTCGCCGGTTCGACTCCGGCCGGACGCAGGTTGGTATCGTTCTTTGTTTTCTTTTCTGTTTCTGTTCGGGCCGTTAGCTCAGCTGGTAGAGCAGCAGACTCTTAATCTGCGGGTCGCAGGTTCGATCCCTGCACGGCTCAATTGGATGCTCCACGCGAACGATCGCCGGAGCGTCTGCCCTTGACATGGTCTGCCGATTTCAGGTAATTTTCGTTGCCCTGTGGCTACGAGCGAGAGTGGTGGAATTGGCAGACACGCCAGACTTAGGATCTGGTGCCTTGCGGCGTGAGGGTTCAAGTCCCTTCTCTCGCAGAGGATCGGGTTTTCCGAGCGTCGGCGAGCGATGGAACTGCATGCGGGAATAGCTCAGTGGTAGAGCGCCACCTTGCCAAGGTGGATGTCGCGGGTCCGACTCCCGTTTCCCGCTCGACGCGAAGGCGGTCCGGAGAACTCCCGGATCGCCTTCTTTTTTTTGTTCCAAACGCTTCCGATACTCAAGGTGTATCGGAGGATATTCCGTATACGTTCGTTCGCGGCCTTCACGCGAGGCCGCCATGAGAAGGGGTAGTCACGTGGTCGTAACCAAGAAGATCGAAAAACTGGAAAATTCATCCGTCCGGCTTACCGTTACCGTAGGCAAGGATGACGTACGCGCTTCATACGAGGCTCTCCTCAAGGAATATGCCAGGGATGTCCGTATCGACGGATTCCGCAAGGGAAAGGTCCCGTCGACGATACTGGAGCGCAAGTTCGGCTCGCAGCTCAGGCTCGACGCGATGGGCCGCGTGATGGACCAGGCGGTTGAGAAGGCGCTCGAGGGCGAGACCCTGGTGCCGCTGTCGTACGCGCAGCCATCGCTCGAAGGCCAGCCGTCGTTTGACCTGGACTGCGATTTCTCCTTTTCGGTCGCCTATGACGTGTTCCCCGAAGTGAACGCAGGCGACGTCGCCGACGCCGAGATAGAGCTTCCCCAGGTCAATATTGCCAAGGCCGACGAGGACCGGGAGCTCGACGAAATCCGCGAGCGCAACGCCATAGTCAAGGACAAGGAAGACGGCGCCACCGCCAAAAGAGGCGACATCGCGACGGTAGACTATTCCGAGCTCGACGAGGCAGGCGCGTTGGTTCCCGGGTCGGAGCGGCAGGATTTTGTCTTCGAGATAGGTACCGGCCACAACCTCTACAAGTTCGACGACGAATTCATCGGCCTGAAGAAGGGGGCCGAAAAAACAGTCGACAAGACTTTCCCGGCTGACTTCGAATACGCGGAACTTGCGGGGCAGACGAAGCGGCTACACATCAAGCTTTCGAAGCTCAAGGAAAAGCAGCTTCCGGCGCTCGACGACGAGCTGGCCCAGGACGTTTCCGAAAAATTCAAGACTCTCGCCGACCTCAAGGCCGACGTCCGGGCGAAGCTGGAAAAACGGCTCGAGGACAGGCTCCGCTCGTTGCGCGAAAAAGCCATCATCAACGTGCTTGTCGAACGGTCGACGGTGGACATACCGGCCTCCATGATCGCCGCCGAGCTTGAGATGCGGCTACGGAACCTCATGCAGCGGATGGGCATAGAGAACGAGGAAAGGCTTGCCCAGATAGTCAGCAGCAGCGGCCGTTCCGTGGACCAGCTGCGCGAGGAATGGCGGCCCGAGGCGACCAAGGCCATCAAGACGAGGCTCGTGATGGACAAGCTCGTGGCCGAAGGAAAATATGAAGCATCGGAAGAAGCCATCGCCGCGGAGTACGCGAAGATGGCCTCCGAGTCGAGCCTGTCGGTGGACGAAGTCAAGGCTGAATACGAGCGCCGTGGCATGGTCGAGTACTTGAGCGACAGGATCAAGGAAGACCAGCTCCTGGCTGACCTGGAGAAGAAGGTCAAGACGAAGAAGGGCAAGAAAGTCGCCTTCGTGGACTTGTTCAAGGAAAATGAGTAATCTACTCCACGAGGTGTTTCAATGACTGAGAAAATGCACAACCTCGTTCCGGTGGTTATAGAGCAGTCCGGAATAGGGGAACGATCCTATGATATCTACTCGCGGCTCCTCAAGGACCGCATTGTATTCGTCGACGGGGAGATCAACGACCTGACGGCTGACCTTGTCGTCGCCCAGCTCCTTTTTCTCGCTTCCCAGGATGCCGAGAAAGACATCGACCTGTACATCAATTCTCCCGGAGGTGCGGTGACGGCCGGCCTGGCGATCTACGATACCATGCAGATCGTCCAGCCCGATGTCAAGACAATATGCGTCGGACAGGCTTCCAGCATGGGAGCCCTGCTGCTCGCGGGCGGTGCCGCTGGCAAGCGCATGGCGCTTCCCAGCTCCAGGATACTGATTCACCAGCCTTGGGGCGGCGTACAGGGGCAAGCTTCGGACATCAGCATCCAGGCTCGCGAAATCATCAGGATGAAGCGCATGACCGTGGAATATTTCGCCCAGCATACCGGAAAATCCATTGAGCGGGTCGCCCAGGACATGGAGCGCGACTTCTTCATGTCTGCCCAGGAGGCAGTTGAATACGGGCTCGTGGACACGGTACTCGAAAAGAGGAAACATGGCGCGGTCGAAGGGAAATAAGAGCGCCGACAGCGATGACGGCCACGAGTGCTCGTTTTGCGGCAAGAGCGCTGAATTCGCCAAGCGCCTGATAGCGGGCCCCGGCGTATACATCTGCGATGAATGCATCCAGGTCTGCAACCGCATACTTACCGAGGACGAGAGCGCCGCCTCAGGAGACTTCTCCACCGACGTTCCCAAGCCGCGCGAGATAAAGGACTACCTCGACCAGTATGTGATAGGCCAGGATTATGCCAAGAAAGTGCTATCGGTCGCCGTCTACAACCATTACAAGCGCATCGCCAACTCGCATACGCTTGCCGACGGCATAGAGCTGGAGAAATCGAACGTCCTGCTGCTCGGACCCACCGGGACCGGCAAGACCCTTCTTGCGCGGACGCTAGCCAAGAAGCTGAACGTTCCCTTCGCCATAGCCGATGCGACGACGCTGACCGAGGCGGGCTACGTAGGCGAGGACGTGGAGAACATCCTCCTCAAGCTGATACAGAATGCTGGCGGCAACGTGACGCTTGCCGAGAAGGGCATAATCTACATTGACGAAATCGACAAGATAGCCCGCAAGACGCAGAACGTGTCCATCACCCGCGACGTGTCGGGCGAGGGCGTGCAGCAGGCATTGCTCAAGATCATAGAGGGAACGGTCGCCAACGTCCCGCCCCAGGGCGGCCGCAAGCACCCCCAACAGGAATACATCCGCATCGATACGACCAATATCCTCTTCATCTGCGGCGGCGCCTTCGTCGGACTCGACAAGTCCATAGAGGCCCGCATCTCGAAGGCCGCCATGGGATTCGGCGCCGAGGTACAGGAGAAGACGAAAGCGGGCCTGCGGGAGCTCTATGCCAGCATGCATCCGGACGACCTGGTCAAATACGGCATGATCCCGGAATTCATCGGCCGGCTTCCGATACAGGTCGCCCTCGACAACCTCGAGGCTGCGGATCTCAGGCGAATAATCACCGAGCCAAAGAATTCGATCCTCAGGCAGTACCAGGAAAGCTTCAAGCTTGACGGAGCGGATCTCGTCTTTGCGCCTGAAGCCATCGACGCAATCGCCGAGCAGGCGATTGCGCGAAACACAGGCGCCCGCGGCCTGCGGAGCATAGTCGAGAAGCTCCTCGTCGATGTCATGTACGACCTGCCGAGCGACGATGAGAACAAGCGCGTCATCGTCACGAAGGACACCGTCGTGTCTCGACATCCGCCGATAATCGAGGGATTGAAGAAGATCGCATGAACATCCTGGATTCCCTGCGCCCCAAGGGGGACGCTACGGAAATTCCGCTCATCTACATTAGGGACGCGGTCGTCTTCCCGCAGACGATCGCTCCCGTGCTTGCTGCCACAAAGTTCTGCGTATCCGCCGCTGACGTAGCCGGACAGGGCGACAAGACCGTCTTCATCGCGCTCCTGCGCAACCTTCCCGCGGACGGCGCCAACGATATTGACGTACACGAGGTCGGCACCGTTTCCCATATCCTGCAGGCGGTCAAGCTGGCTGACGGCTCGACCCGGCTGCTCGTCGAAGGGCAGCGTCGAGCCAGGCTCAAGCGCACCGTGTTCCGCAAGGAATACCTCGGCGCCGTCGTCGAAGCCATCGACGATGCCAATACGGTGCCTTCCGACGACAAGGAACTTGGCGCGCTGATTCAGATCGTAAAGCGTGATTTCTCCGGCTACGCCGATCTCGTCAAGAAAATTCCCAACGAGACCATGCACGGCGTCCAGCGCGCCGATGATCCGCACCGGCTGTGCAACATCGTGGCCAATGCGATGGGCCTCAAGCTGGAGCGGAAGCAGGAACTGCTGTCGGTGGTAGCGCTGCGCGAACGCCTCGAGGCCACGGCCCAGGCACTGTCGCAGGAAATCGAGCTCCTTTCGATACAGAAGCGGATATCCCAGAAGGTCCGCGCCAGGATGGACAAGTCCCAGAAGGACTATTTCCTCCAGGAACAGCTGAAGGAAATAAACAAGGAACTGGGCCACGACGATGACGACGGCGAACATGCCGAACTCCTGCGCCGCATAGAGTCGAAACAACCTCCGCAGGAGGTCCTCGACAAGGCGAGGAAGGAAATCGCCCGCCTTTCGAAGCTCCAGGCCATGTCGCCCGAGGCCGGCGTCATCCGCGGCTACTGCGAGTGGATAGCCGACCTTCCGTGGTCGGCCAGGAAGATAGACTCCAAGGACCTTGCCGTCGCGAAGCGGGCGCTCGACGAGGACCACTACGGCATGAAGAAAGCCAAGGAGCGCATCCTTGAGTTCATCGCCGTTCGCCAGCTCAACGAGAGCCTCAAGGGGCCGATACTGTGCCTGGTCGGGCCGCCGGGCACCGGCAAGACGAGCCTGGGCCGGTCAATCGCCCGAGCGCTCGGGCGTGATTTCGTGCGCATGAGCCTCGGCGGAGTGCGCGACGAGGCGGAGATACGGGGACACCGCAAGACATACGTCGGCGCGCTGCCAGGCAAGATACTGCAGAGCATGCGCAAGGCGGGTTCGTCCAATCCAGTGTTCCTGCTCGACGAGATAGACAAGATGTCGAGCGACTTCCGGGGAGACCCGGCGAGCGCCTTGCTCGAGGTGCTCGATCCTGAACAGAATTCGACCTTTGTCGACCATTACCTCGAATTACCCTACGACCTGTCAGGCGTCATGTTCGTCACTACGGCCAACGGCATCCACTCCATTCCCTACGCGCTTCTCGACCGCATGGAGCTCATAGAAATTCCTGGCTACAGCGAATACGAAAAGCTCGAGATCGCGAAGCACTTCATCATCCCCAAGCAGATCGTCGAGAACGGACTCGGCGGTTCGGCAGTCAGGATCAGGGACGATGCCGTCCTGGAGATAGTCAGGCACTATACGATGGAGTCGGGGGTGCGCTCGCTCGAACGCGAGATAGCCCACGTCGTCCGCAAGACCGCCGAATCTGCCGTCTCGGCCGGCTTTGCCGGGGGCGACAAACCCCTGGCTGATTTCAAGCGTGCGATAGGCGCCTCGTCATTGCAGAAGCTGATAGGCAAGCGCCGCCACGAAAACGACCTCGTGTTCTCTGAGCCTGGCCCGGGTCTCGCCTGTGGCCTCGCATGGACGGAAATGGGCGGCACGGTATTGCCGGTCGAAGCTTCCGGATTC
>PGXR01000037.1 GCA_002839245.1 Spirochaetae bacterium HGW-Spirochaetae-7
AGAGCTTCGATTCACTGGATGGCTCTATCCAATCGACGGTCTCCGGTGTTGAAATTCTCGATTCCTGGAAGGCCGTGCGCGGAGCAGAAATAATCGGCGTAGCCATCAGGGCAAGCGGGTCAAGCTATGGCGGAGACGCGATCATGCTCGTAGGCGTCTCTCCTGACCAGCGCCTCGTCGGGGCCCGCATCATGCTGCTCTCCGACACTCCCGGCTTGGGAGCCAATGCGGTAAATCCGTCGTATTTCGTGGACAAGACAGCGAAGATGACTTTCCCTGGCCAGTTCGCGGGCAAGCCGGTGACCGATCCGTTCGAGGTCAAGAAGGATGTGGTCGCCATAAGCGCGAGTACCATAACGAGCAAGGCCCTGACTGGAATCGCCAAGGAAGCCGGACGTGCCGGGTCCGAATGGCTCAAGACAAACATGACCGGAGGCACCCGATGAAACGGATGTGGAATATTTTCATCAAGGGGCTAGTAAAGGAAAATCCGCTCCTGATGCTGATGATAGGCCTCTGTTCCGCGGTAGCCGTCACCACCAGCGTACCCAACGGCATCGGCATGGGCCTGGCGATGACCTTCGTCATCGTGTTCGCCGAGTTCGTCATTTCGCTTTTCAGGAAGCTTATCCCAAGCGACGCCCGCATCCCGATTTTCATCATCGTCATCGCGGCGTTCACCACCATGGTTGACCTTTCGATGCAGGCGTACTTCCCCGCGTTGTCGAAATCGATGGGTGTATTCATTCCCCTGATCGTCGTCAACTGCATCATCATGGGCCGCGTCGAAGCCTTCGCCAGCAAGGAAAAGCCGCTGGACGCCGTCGTGGACGCGCTCGGGATGGGAATCGGCTACACGTGGGTGCTGATAGGCATCGCGGCCATCCGTGAACTGTTGGGCAACGGCTCGCTGCTCGCCATCAGGGTCCTGCCCGAGTCGTTCCAGCCTATCCTGTTCTTTACCTTGCCGCCCGGAGGCTTCATGGTGTTCGCCCTGTTCATCTCCTTCAACCTCTGGTTGAAGCGTGTCATCGCTGCCCGGACGGAATTGACCAGCGCCAGGGAGGCTGCATGAACCTCGCGAAAATCTTCATATCGGCATTGCTTATCGACAACATCGTCCTCATGCGCTTCCTCGCGCTTTGCCCTTTCATAGGCATGTCGATCGATGTGTCCAAGAGCGTCGGCATGGGACTGGCCGTTACCTTCGTGACGGTGATAGCCACGGTAGTCACCTGGCCCCTGTACATGTTCGTCCTCGTCCCCCTGAATCTAACCTTCCTGAAAATTCTCGTTTTCATCCTGGTAATCGCCTCGCTAGTTCAGCTCGTCGAGTTCTTCCTCAAGAAGAACGTCCCCGGACTGTATTCGTCGATGGGTATCTACCTTCCGCTCATCACGACCAACTGCGCGATCCTCGCGGTGACCTTCGACAATATTTCAAAGGGATTCAACCTTATAGAAGCGGTCGTCTACGCGGTTGGCGTGGCGCTGGGTTTCATGCTCTCGCTCGTATTGCTTGCCGGAATCCGGGACAGGCTCAAGACTGCGCCGATCCCGAAATTCCTGCAGGGAACGCCAATCCTGTTCGCCGCGACGAGCCTCCTGTCGGTAGCCTTCATGGGTTTCGCCGGCTTGATCAAGTAAGGATGGTCCGAAGATGAATGTGGTATTGATCACTCTTGGATTCTCCACGCTGCTCGCGTTCACCCTTGGGGCGGCTTTGGGATATTTCAAGGAAAAGTTCAAGGTCGAGCGCGACCCGAAGATCGCCCAGGTCCGTGACGCCCTGCCTGGCGTCAACTGCGGCGCCTGCGGCTACCCAGGCTGCGACGGCTATGCCGAAGCGGTGGCGAAGGGAGACACCCCGATCAACATGTGCGCTCCCGGCGGCAAGAACGTCGCCGACGCGCTCGGAGCATTGCTGGGCGTCAACGCATCCGGCGAAGACACGGTGGCCGTGCTGCTTTGCCAGGGTACGAAGACCGTAGCGCCGCTCAAGGGCGAATACGTGGGGGTTCAAACCTGCCGCGCCGCCAAGCTTTCAGCTGGCGGTACCAAGCTCTGTCCCCATGGATGCCTGGGTTTCGGCGACTGTACCGTAGTCTGCCAGTTCGACGCTCTCCATATGGGTGACGATGGCCTGCCCCACGTCGATTACTCGAAATGTACCGGTTGCGGCTTGTGCCTCAAGGAATGCCCGCAGCAAATCCTGAGCTCTGTCCCCAGGGCTCGGTTGGGCTCAGTGGTCTTATGCTCCAATAGGGCTGTCGTAAAAGCAACCGTGATAAAGAGTTGCAAAGTCGGGTGCATCAAGTGCGAGGCTTGCGTTCGTGCCTGCCCGGAACAGTGCATCACGATGGTCAACGGAATACCCGTCACCGAATATGCCAAATGCACGTCGTGCGGGATATGCGTCCAGAAGTGCCCGACCAAATGCTACAAGCTTGTCCAGAGCGATGTTTTCATCAAAGAAGCTGAAGTTGTAGAAGCGTAGAAAACAGGCAAACACGGACAGGAAGTGTAATAGACTTTATTTTCGCCAAGCTCTGTCCCCTGGTTTCTAAAAAAGAAGCCAAGGGACAGAGCTATTTTTTATTATTTGCTGAAAGCAGGGGTGCTCTGCCTGACGTCATGCATGTATGAGGAAGTGTCGCTTTTTGTTGCCTGACGCGGTCTACCATGTCACGATGAGGACAAACCGCAAGGAGATGGTCCTGGACTCCTTTGGAGTCAAAGAACTGTACCTGAGTGTCCTGAAGGCGGCGAAAGCCAGGTATTCGATGCAGATACTAAATTTCTGCATAATGGGCAACCACGTTCATCTCATTATAAAGCCAGGACATACGGAGGACCTCTCGACAATCATGCAATGGATCAATTCAGTTTTTGCGATCCGCTTCAATAAGCTGATGGGTTTGTGTGGGCATGTCTGGGGGGAACGGTTCTTTTCTGTCATACTACATTCGTTGGGTGATTTCCTGCGGGCCTTCAGGTATGTCGATGAAAACCCGGTAGCAGCGCATTTATCGATCGCTCCAACGACCTGGTTGTTCGGAGGGCTCCATCATGCAAAAGCTGGACGGTATGACGTTCTTGGCCTTCCGGATGCATTGTGCCAAATGCTTTTCCCTAACCGCAAGCCGTTTTTGCTTGAATACCGCGACGCCTCCGGTACATGTTGACATCTTTACCTGATTCTTCTATATTAGATACAAGCAGATGTAAGAGTCCGCTTTTCCGGCATGTTATCATGCTGCCTTATTTCAGTCCGTCGATCTGGACCGGGTATTGCCCGTTCTTGCCGACGGGCAAAGCGCGAGTATTCCTCTCAGCGCTTTTAACGAAACCAATCGTCGCCTAGGCGGCGTTTTTTTTGATTCCAATCTTTTTTGAACACTGTTTGCGACCGTCGTATAACGGTATTACCCGAGCTTCCCAAGCTCGAGACGCGGGTTCGACTCCCGTCGGTCGCTGGTTTGTGGCCCGCCCTCCGGCGGGCCATATTTTCCCCCAGCTCGGCGATAGCAGGGTCCGATAGCAGGGCTCTGTCCCTCAAAATGCTCCATGAAGAGCTGCGAGCTACAGATGTGCGGATTGCTTTGCTTGGATCCTGTGAATCATTCGATCGTGAAGGTCGTATGGGTTCCCTTTGGTGCTCGTTCGGTGATATCTACCGATTCTACCTTGGCTCCGGGTGGACCCTGTCTTAGCCAAGCTTGGTATCGCAAAATGGCTGGTTGCGGGCCCTCTGCAAAAGTCTCCACGCCGCCGTCGGAAAGATTCATGATCCAGCCACGGATTCCGAGCGCGCGTGCAAACGATCGAGCCTCATACCGGAACCCGACGCCTTGCACGCGGCCTCTGACCAAGGCAAGAAAAGCAGTCTCTCGCGGTTCGTCAGATCCCGGCATGTGGCCCATCTAAAGATAAAATGTTTTGGACCTTTTTTTCAAGGTCTGAGTAGTCGAACGGTTTGTAGATGACTTCATAGGGTATGTCGAAATCGGGACGGAGGAAGCCGGACGTGATGATGATGTGCTTGTCTGGACAATACTTTTTGAGGAATTTAATCCAATAGTCACCGCCGAGAATATCCATTCGGTAATCGGTCAGTATGATTTCAATATTGAAGTCGAGCAACTGCTTGATTGCGCCGACGCCGTCGGAGGCAACGAGCACCTGGTAGCCCTTTTTCCTCAAATAATCGCGTAGGGTCAACCTGATGGCGTCTTCATCCTCGACGATGAGTATCAAACCGTCTTTCCTGGCTTCCATCGGCTACCGTACCTTTCCAGCCAGCTCGGCTACAAGCGATCCAAGCTGCTCGAAATCGAGTGGCTTGGGCATGAAAGCATCGGAGCCTGCTCCCAATGCTTGGTCGTTGATCTCCGGGCTTCCGAGGCCTGTAATCGTGATGACAAAAGGCTTCCCAAAGCTAGGTTCGTTCTTGATCTTGTGGCAGATCTGGATGCCGTCCAATCCAGGAAGGTCAATGTCGAGGATAATGAAGCCTGGATGTTTTTCCGACAGCAGGGTGCCAGCTTCAAACCCATCGAACGCCTGTAGTATCGTAAATGAAGGTGCCTTCTTTTCGAAGTACCTTTTTATTAGGTCATTTAGAATCCTGTCGTCGTCGATGATAGCGAGGCTATTCCAGTCGAGTTCTGACTTGCCCAGCTTTTCCAGCTCCGCTGGAACACGCATTCCTCTTTTTTCGAGAAAAGCGACGAGATCTTCGATGTAGACCCGGTATTGGCCGCCAGGTGTCATAAATCGCTGTCTGGTTCACCACACCGCAGAGGTTTGCAACCTCGAGAGCGGAGAAAATCCTGACTTTTCGAGGCGCTTTGCCCATAGTTTTACCTTCCACCAAACTTGGTTTTTATAATAACACGACTCAGTATCCGATTGGCTACTAATCTGTACCCTATATATCCATAATGTCAATCAAATGAATGTTCCAGGACAGAGGCAAAGAGAGGGACAGAGCTTGGAATTTGGGGACAGAGGATGGAATTTTACAGAATTATAGGGACAGAGCACAATAAAGTATTGTTTTTGATTGCATCGTTTCTACAACGCGTTGACCAAACTAGGCGTAATGTCTATAATCCGGCGGCTAAGGTTATGAGAAACGCTCTCGGGCGGTGCATCCGTCCGTGGGGATATATTCCGAGGAGACATCGTCATGAAGCGTACCTATCAACCCAGCAGAACCCGTCGCGTCAGGAAGTTTGGTTTCAGGGCTCGCATGAAGACCAAGAGTGGCAGGCGCATTATCAAGAGACGCCGAGCCAAGGGCCGTACCAAGCTCAGCACGTCCGACGAAAAAAAGAAGTACTGATCCCCGTGCGGGACGACGAACGGGGCGCCGGTGAATTCCGATTCAGGAAGGCCGAGCGCATCCGGACGCGACGCGAGATTTCGAAGGTGTTTGACGAGGGAGCGCGCTGGTCCGCCAAGGGTATGCGGTTCAACGTTTGCCCCAATAGCGGCGCGGATACCCGCGCCGTTTTCGTTACCGTGCGCAAGTATGGCAATGCCGTCGAGCGCAATCGGGCTAGACGTGTCGTTTCCGAGTGCTGGCGCCTGGCCAAATCCCGCCTGGTCCAGGGTGTGGACGTGGTCGTCGTGATCTACCCCGATGAAGATCGGTTCGACAAGCGCCAGGCGCAACTCGAATCGCTCATTCGGCGTGCGTCCCTGGCGGTCTGAACCCATGCATCGTGCCTTTGCTGTACTGCTGAAAGCCGTCATACGGTTTTATCGAGCAGCTCTGTCCCCGTTGAAGCCTCGTTCATGCAGATTCCATCCAACGTGTTCGGCGTACGCGCTCGAGGCGATCGAGCGGTACGGTGCCGCCAAGGGCGGGATATTGACGATGAAGAGGATCCTGCGCTGCAATCCATTCCATCCGGGAGGTTTCGATCCGGTCCTATGAGCATCAACAACGACGATTCCAATAAGGCGTTTGACGCCAAGACGATGAGTGCCATCGTACTGATGGTGGTAGTCATCACGGCCGGTATGGCCATCCAGAACTATTTCTGGCCAAAACCGGGTTTGCCCACAGAAGCCCCGCAGTCACAGGCTCCGGTCGCCACGGCTCAGCCGGCGACGCAGACGAATCCTGCCGCCTTGTCGGCAGGTGCCGCCGTCGTATTGGCGCCTGTCAAGTTGGCGGATGCTCCGGCAAACGAAACCACTCATGTCATGTCGACCGACCTTTTCGACGCGACCTTCACGAACCGAGGCGGAGAGCTGGTTTCCTTGAAGCTCAAGCAACATGCGGATGACGGCAAGCCAGTGGAACTGCTGCTGGCGAATGGCGGGAAGCTTGACGGATTCTCACTCGCCCTGGGCGGTACGGGCTCTGTCCCCCTGGATGCGCTCATGGCCGTGTCCCGGCCGGGGCCTGGCATGATCGAGTTCTCCCGGTCTTTTCTGGCCCCCAACCAGGCCGGCGAGCAGGTGCCGTTTACCCTCAGGAAGCGTTTCGAGCTGAAAGAGGGCGACTACATGTTCCGGCTCTCGGTCACCATCGAGAGTTCGGGCAGCTCTGTCCCCATGATAGGCAACGGTGAATTCTCGTATACCTTGACCGTCGGACCGCAGATCGGGCCAAGCTACGCGCAGCTACCCAAGAATGCCGACTGGCGGAAGGTCGTCACGTATGACGGCGGGAAGCGGAAAGTCATCAAGTCAGGCCTGCAGGTTGTTCCGGCAAGCAAGGCAACGTGGTCTGCGATATCCGGCAAGTACTTCGCGGTCGTCGTCCTGCCAGACACGCCCCAGTACACAGCCACCTACACAACCACTACCGCTGACGGAAAGCCACTGACGGCCGCGATGTCGTTCTCCAGGATACCGCTTGCGGCGAGCACCCAGACTGATGTCTTCTATATATACGCCGGCCCGAAGAGCTCCCGTGAACTCGCGCGGTACGACGATCCCACGGCGAATGCCTGGAAGAGGACCGGTACCGACCTCGAGGGCGTCCTCGAGGGCGGCAACATGCTCGGCTGGCTCGAGACCGCGCTCAAGTGGAGCCTGAACCTGTTCTATGGGCTCGTGCACAACTACGGCATCGCGATCATCCTCGTGACCATCCTGGTGCGTGTCATCATGTTCCCGCTTACCTACAAGGGGAGCCAGTCCACCGCCCGCATGCAGGAACTGCAGCCCAGGATCCAGGAGCTTCAGGCAAAGCACAAGAGCAATCCGCAGAAGCTCAACCAGGAAATGGCCGACTTCTACAAGAAGGAAGGCTACAATCCGCTTTCGGGCTGCCTGCCGCTCTTGATCCAGTTCCCGATATTCATAGCGATGTACTCCCTCTTCAACAACCACTTCGACCTGCGCGGAGCCGTGTTCATCCCCGGATGGATCAACGACTTGTCCCTGCCTGAGTCGGTGTTCAACTTTGAAACCATCAACCTGGTCGTATGGAAAGTCTCGGCAATCCGTATCCTGCCGATGATTTACGTTGTCAGCCAGCTCCTGTACGGCCGCTTCATGCAACAGCCGACGAGTGGCGGGCAGAATGCCGGCCAGATGAAGTTCATGATGTACGGCATGCCGGTGATGTTCTTCTTCATCCTCTACGATGTGCCGTCCGGTCTGCTCGTGTACTGGATTGCTGCCAACATCCTCACGACCCTTCAGCAGGTGGTTATCAACAAGGTTATCCACAAGAAGCGCCAGGCGGCCCTGGCTGCGGCGCCTCAGGCACCGTCGACGATCGTGCCCATACGGGGCGGGAAGGGCTCCAGGAAGGGCCACAAGTAATCGAAAAACACCTCTCTTATAGGAGATTCATATGGAATACGAGTTCGAAGGCCGTACCGAGGAAGAGGCCATCGAGATCGCCGCCCGGGAACTGGGCATCGCCCGCGACGAGTTCGACGTCGAGATCATGGAATCGCAGCGCGGCGGCTTCCTCAAGAAGGGCAAGACAGTCATCAGGGTCCAGGTCCGGAGCTCTGTCCCTGTCAGGCCTGTCCCCGCGAGGCAATCTGGAGGCACTTCAAGGAACCGTGTAGAACAGGGGCAAGCGGAACGGCCACGCCGCGCCTCCGTCGACCTGATGCCGGACGGAGAATTCGAGGAGAAGATCCTCGAGTTCGTGAGGATGACTGTCGAGAAGATGGGTTATTCGTGCAAGGCCAGCGTCTTGTTCCGCGAGGAGCTGAAGCTGGGCGTGCGGATCGACAGCGACAGTGCGGCCATCCTGATAGGCAAGAAGGGCAAGAACCTGGATGCGCTCCAGCTAATCGCCAACGTGTACGCCGGGCGTCTTGGCCGGGAGGACCTGCGTATCATCCTGGATTCAGAGAACTACCGGATACGGCGCGAGGAGGCCATCGTGAAGATGGCCTACGAAGTGGCAGAGCGGGTCCGCAGTACGAGGAATTCGGTACTGCTCGAGCCGATGAACCCGTTCGAGCGCCGCATCGTGCATACGACGCTCAACGATATCGTCGATATCGACACCAAGAGCGAAGGGGACGGCCTGTACAAGCAGGTCCGCGTGACCTTCCGGGGACATAAATAGAAAATTCCAGCGTCCGGCCGAAACCGCCCCTTACCGGGCGGTTTTTTTCTAGATTTTTCAAGCTCTGTCCCTCGTCACTCTGTCCCTCGTCACTGTTCAGCTTGATAGTCTTGGCTTGATATTGCGTTATTCACGTGGTAGAATTGTTCGAAGAATGAACACGGGGTCGGCATAGTACCGAAATTGCGCCCTGACAGAATTTCATGGACGAACGGGAGCGTGTTGCGGCCGCCTCGGGGTGCCATGGAACGACAGCTTCTTTACCGGAATTCGTCCATCACGGACGAATGGAATTTCCATACCCGCAGTTCCTGCTTGTTCGAAGAACCACCAATCCACCCACCAGCCGCAAGACCGAACGGAACCATGGACACCATGACGATGGATACCTCGACGGCGCTGTCCGATGACGCCGAACTATCAATCCTGGAAAACATATACTCTTCACAGAAGCGCTCGCGTGGGCTCACCCAGCGGGACCTTGCCGAATCGGCGGGTCTGTCCCTTGGGATGACCAACGCCCTGCTCAAGCGCTTTTCTGACAAGGGCTGGGTGCTCCTCAAGCGACTGAACGCCCGGAACATCCAGTACGCGCTCACTCCCGACGGCGTCAACGAGATAGCGCATAGGACCTACCGCTATTTCAGGCGTACCGCCAGGGCAGCGGGTCTGTACCGGGACATGATCGAGGCATTCGTCATGGCCAAAAAGCACGAAGGTGCCACCAGACTCGTGCTGGCTGGCGTGTCCGATATCGACTTCCTCATCGAATACGCCTGCGAGCGTCACGGGTTGCTTTTCGTCAAGACAGTCGACCCTGCCAAGGCTGAGCGCCTCGGGAGCGACCCGGGCACGGTCGTCATTCATGCAGAGGGCGAATCGCTCAAGGAGTCAGGGGAGATGAACGCCAAGGCCGGAGGCTTTCCTGACGAGAGCCTGTCCAGAGTGCTTGTCGGCGTCGGTCCGGCGGCCAGTCATCCTGGTTCCTCGCCAGCGGTGCTGGTGCCGCAGTCCTTGTCTCCGCTGCCGGGCTTGCCGCCGGGGACAGAGCTTTCGGACACGCGGCAACGAGGCGTCCAATGACCACGATAATACTCTGCGGAGGATCGGGGACAAGGCTTTGGCCCTTGTCACGGACCGCTTTGCCAAAACAGTTTGCGAGCATTGTGCCGGGCGGGTCTCTGTTCGAGGGTGCCGTCAAGCGGAACCTTGAACTGGGGTCGGACTTCATCGTCGCGGCCAACGAGGGACAGAGCTCGCTGGCCGCGGCCCAGCTCGAGGAACTGGGCGTAGCCGGTTATGCGTCGATGGTGGAACCGGTCGGCCGCAACACCGCGCCTGCCATAGCCCTGGCCTGCATGATGCTGCCGCCCGGCGAAGTTGCCTTGGTCGTGCCCAGCGACCACCTGATAAAGGGCCTGGCCGAGTACCAGGCCGCGGTACTACGGGGGACAGAGCTTGCCAGGTCCGGCAGACTGGTCACCTTCGGCATCGCTCCTACCTATGCGGAGACCGGCTACGGATACATCGAGACAGACGGCGAACGGGTCGTGTCCTTCAAGGAGAAGCCCGATCTGGCGACCGCGGAAGGCTATGCGGCTTCGGGTCGCCATTTCTGGAACTCCGGCATGTTCTGTTTCATGGCAGGCACCTTCCTGTCGGAGCTTGAGGCGTGTTCGCCAGCAGTCTATGCGGCTTGCCTGAAGGCCTACGATCGCGCCCAGGTCAAGTCGCCGCTCAGGCCGGCCAGGGAAGACATGGCGGCCATCCCTTCGATCAGCATCGATTATGCGGTCATGGAGAAGAGCGAGCTCGTTTCATGCGTGCTCTGTCCCCCGGCTCTTGGCTGGAGCGACCTGGGGAGCTACGACGCGTTATTTGAAGAACTTTCAACCTCTGTCCCCACGGTACCGTCAACCTCTGTCCCCACGGAAGCTTCGAACATCCCAGGCAATGTCACGATAGGGGCCCCGGGGCCGGTGACGATTTGTTCGGGAGGCAACCTGGTGGTTTCGTCTGGCAAGCGCGTGGTGCTGGTCGGCGTCGATGACCTGGTCATCGTCGACACGCCCGACGCCCTCCTTGTGGCAAGGCGCGGTTCGACCCAGCTGGTGAAGGACGCCGTCGAGGCGCTCAAGGGCATCGAGCCCGGATTGCTTTAAATGGGGTATATCGCATCGGAAGCAACAAGAATCCAGGGTCCAAATTAAGTTGATTCAAGGATAGAAAACCATGCATCCATGGTTGATAGTCGTGGCCTTCCCTTAATAGTAAGGCAAGTTGTTCCGAACCGAATACGCTACGGTTTTCTGGCGTTAAAAAGGTTCCACCCGAAGGCTGGAGCATAGCTATGGCGCCGAGAGTTGTTCGGGCTGACAAGAAATTGAAATACTGAATAATTGGGGTCCATAATGATCAACACCCAAACACAAATTGATGGATTCATTGAAAGCTATGGTCGACACCGCCGTGTCGGCGGTGCCGTCAAGGTAAACCTGCTTTTCATCCTCGCCGATCTGCTGGCGATAATGGGAAGCTTTGGGCTGGGCTTTTTCTTGGTGAACGCCTATGACCTGCAGATCATCGACTTCAAGTCCTTCGTCACATACTGGCCGTACCTTCCTGCGTTCATTTTGGTCTTTTATATGGTCCACCTCTACCCGGGCTTGTCGCTGGCCCCAGCGGAGGAGTTGCGCCGCTTTACGCTTGCGTCCACTCTCGGGCACGCGGGTATCATCCTGTCCCTTTATATTGAAGGCGGGAAGATCGACGCCTACTCGGTTGCTTTCATGCTTTCGCTTTTAGCGAGCGTACCTGGTTTCGCGCTTTGCCGTGGCCTCGCCAGGGTCGTTTTCAGGAATGTGCCTTGGTGGGGAATCCCGGTCGTTATCTTCGGCGCCGGGAAGACGGGCCGTCTGGTCGTGGATCGGCTTATCAAAGACCCATGGGTAGGCTACCTGCCGGTCGTCATGCTCGATGACGACCCGGCCCTTGGTACGGAGTATCGCGGAATTCCCATCCTGCAGGGGGTGGATCTCGGGCCGGAGATCGCCAGGCGCAGCGGAGTCAACTCGGCCATCGTTACGATGCCCGGCGTCGAGCGCGCTCGCCTGTCTGAAATTGTCGACGATTTCGTCAGGTCGAGCTATAGACACTATGTCCTCATCCCTGATTTTTTCGGGATGACGAACATCTGGATGAGCGTCCGTGATTTCAACGGCATCCTCGGTCTCTATACCGAACAACGACTTCTCCTGCCCCTCAACCGTGCCATTAAGCGGGTGCTGGACATCGTACTTGTCATCCTGGGCGGGTTGGTCATCTCTCCTTTCCTCTTGATCCTCGCGCTTCTCGTGAAGCTTGATTCTCGGGGGCCGGTTTTCTATGGCCATCAGAGACTCGGCCGGAACGGTCAGCCATTCAAGGCCTGGAAATACCGTTCGATGGTCAGGAACTCCAGGGAGATCCTTGATGAGTTGCTCAAGCGGGATCCGGTTGCGCGGGCCGAGTGGGAAGACGGATACAAGCTAAAGAACGATCCCCGGATCACGCGGATGGGGAAACTCCTCAGAAAGACTTCCTTGGACGAACTCCCCCAGATATGGAATGTGCTCCGCGGTGAAATGAGCCTTATAGGGCCGCGGCCCATCATCAAGGACGAGGTTGCCAAGTACGGGGCTTACTACCGCTACTTTTCGAGCCTCCGGCCGGGCATGTCGGGGCTGTGGCAGGTATCCGGTCGCTCGGATACCGATTATGACGAGCGGGTTGCCCTGGATGTGTACTACATTCAGAGCTGGTCCATATGGCTCGACCTCCATATCCTGTTCAAGACGGTCAGTGTCGTTTTCGGCGGCAAAGGTGCGTATTGATTAAGCCAGATCGAGAAAAACATTTTAAATATAAAAGAGGCTTTCGATGAACCCGAACAACGTCATCATTCTCGCTTCCGTGTACCCGGCGGTCCTGCTGGCTTTGACGGGAACCGCTCTTGTTCGATTCGTCGCGGTGAAACGCGGCTGGTACGACGACCCTTCCAATCCGCGGAAGATTCATAGCGGAAAGATACCGCGGCTGGGCGGGGTGGGGATGTTCTGGGCTTTTGCGTTGACCCTGGGAGGCGTGGCCCTCGTGCTAAGGGGTGGTGACTTCGGTACGGCGACCTTCGCCCCTCCGCTAATCGTCGCTTTCGCGATTTGCCACTTCACCGGGCTTTTTGACGACTTCCATGAACTCCGGGCCAGGTGGAAGCTGCTCCTGCAGTCGCTGGCTGCCATTATCCTCGTCGTTGCCGGCTTCAGGTTCAGGATGATTCCCTTACCGGGCAACCTGGTGGACCTGGGCTACCTGTCCTATCCTCTGAGCTTCTTGTGGATAGTTGGTGTCTCCAACGCCATCAACATGATCGATGGCATGGATGGCCTTGCGGGCGGACTAGTGGCGATCGCCGCCTTCACCTACGGAATTGTCTACACCTCGGTCGGCAACAGCGCAGCAGCGATCACTGCTTTCATCCTTGCGGGTGCCGTACTGGGATTCCTCTTCCACAATTACCCGCCCGCCAAAATATTCATGGGCGACTCGGGCAGCCTTTTCCTGGGCATCGCCATAGCGACCCTTCCTCTGCTCGGCCGTGGCGCCTACTCCGAATCTTCGGGATTGTTTGTCGGTATCACGCTGGTTCTCATCCCGGTATTCGACGTGTTCGCGGCCATTTTGAGAAGGCTCAGGCGCGGAGTATCGGTCATGAGTCCCGACAAGGAGCACCTTCACCACAAGGTGATGAGCCTGGGCTTCGAGCAACGAACGGTATTGCTCATGATCTACGCCGTAGACCTGCTGCTTTCCTGCCTTGTGCTCTCCGGCCTCATCCTGCCATACCGTATATTTTTTAGCCTTCTGGTGTTGTCTTGGTTCATCACCGTCTTAAGTTTCATCTGGCTCCACTTCGCGACGAATCCTGAACAGCGTCACGACGACTACTGTGCAAAAAAGAACTCGGGACCGAAACGAAAGGGCGCTGAGGATAAGCCATGAGAAAAATTCAGTTGCTGACGATTGCGTTACTGGTTTTTGCGGCAGGCGTCTTGACGGCGCAGGAATTCTCCTATGATTCAAAATATGTGGTGGAACTGCGACAGGCGTACATTCGAGCGGGCAGGGTTTTTCCGTATTCTAGCTTCCCGGTAACGCTCAGGCAATTGAACGATGCGGCAGAGCGGTTGGATTTGACGAACGCATACGAAAGCGAAGCGGCCGAGGACGGGGTCCGATACCTGTTTTTTATAGACGGCTATCTCGGGGCAAACGCGAGCAGCGATGGCCGCCTCGTGGAACCAGTTGCACCCCGTGACGGCATAGACATCCAACGTTCATGGTACCAGCGGCCTCCTTTTCTTCGGCTCGGCGCCTCGATCTCGGGTGAAACCGGCTTGTTGGCGGCTATCGAATTCGAAGGTCGCAAGGAATGGAGCGGCGACTGGTTCAATTCCTGGAACCTGCCGGCTGATGGCGGGCAAGGCTACGGCTTGCTTTTCGACAACCAGATGCTGGCGCGCGGCATCCTGTCGTGGCAGGGAAAGGACCTGCGGCTCAGCCTCGGGCGGGATCCAACCCACATCGGACCCGCGGGGGTACTCGGACTGTATCCGTCGTCGCGCCTGCCGTATCTTGACGCCTTCCGCCTCGACGGCAACATAGGGCGGCTCAGGATTGACTGGCTGTTCGGCGGCTTCCATCCCATTCAGTCATGGGAAGCCATACTGGACGGTACCGGTGCTTATTATAACGATGTGATCAAGGTGGAAGAGCAGTGGGACGGCTCGAACCCTATCCCCGTGTTCTTCGGTATCCACCGGCTGCAGTATGTCGGAGACCGCTTGCGCCTGAGCATAGGGGAGGAGATATTCTACGCGAGGAACCCGATGTTCTTCGAGGCCAACGATTTTCTCCCGATCGCCACTTGGCACGGACTGGATTTCTATCCCGACAATATGGCTCTGATCCTGGATTTTTCCTGGGCGGTGACGAACGGGTTGACCCTGCACGGCATGGCCGGGTACGACGACATCAGTTCCGATATCTTCGGCATTTACGACAGCCCGGTCCCGACCATCGACGCGTACGTATTGGCGTTGGAGTTCGACGCGCCCGTTGCCGGCACCAGGGTGAGCGGCATGGTACAAGCCGGGTATACTCACTACCTCTGGGGTAATTTCAACGCTAATACCTCGAGCGGTGGCGGCTGGAATACTACGAAGGATCCCCTCCTGCTCGCCAGGCACGTGGCCCGCTACTATACCGATGACGGGGATGGAGTGCTCTTGCCCTTCTCCAGTCCCTACGGTCCGGGCGCCCTTTGGTTCGAGACAAGCCTGGAGGCCAAGCCTTTCGGGGACTGGCTGCTATTGGGCCTGGACCTGTTCGTACTCTCCAAGAACACGCAGGCCAGCCTTGTCACCACGGCGTACGAGAGGTCGAGTACGGTGGAGAACGCCCCGAGGACGGTCCTCGTGGAACTGGGCCTTCCCGTCGAGACGCACTTCTCCACATCGATTGGAACGGCGCTGCTCGGTTTCAGGCCTTCCATGTCCTTCCTGGACGGACAGCTTTCGATGAACATGGATCTCAGGTTCGGCATGAAGATGGGCGGCAGCGACGGCGCGCTGAAGCAGTACTGATGCGCATATTGCAGGTCGTGACGCGATCCGAACTCGGCGGAGCACAGAGCGTCATGCGTTTCCTGTCAGAAGGACTCGCCGGGCGAGGGCACGAGCTGTTCATCGCCAGCGGACCCGAGGGTGCGGGAGAGGCCTGGCGGGGCATCGCGGGAGGCGTCGGGCTTGAACCCGTGCCGCACCTGCTGCGTCGCGTGAGTCCGGTGGACGACTTCAGGGCTACAGCGGAACTCGCTCGCATCTATCACAGACTGCAGCCCGACATCATCCACCTGCATACCTCCAAGGCGGCCGCCCTGGGGCGCCTGGCACCCGGCAAGAATAGGGCCCGCATCGTGTATACGATGCACGGCTACGACCAGTTGCGGGTGGGCAACCGGAAATTCCTGGGAATCGATCGATGGCTGAGCCGCACAAGAGCTGCCCTCGTTGCCGTGAGCGCCGTCGACGAAAAGGCCATGGTGGCCGATGGCTATCCGGTTCCCCGTCTCATCCCGAACGGCGTCAAGGCTCCGGTCGCCGGCAGGGACGACGAAGCGGCCCGCATTATCAAAGCCCTGACAGGCAGGGGCCTGCCTGTCGTCTTGGTCATCGCGAGGGACGCGGCTCCCAAGCGGCCGGATCTGTTCATCGATGTCGCGGCACGGCTAGTGGGAAGGGCCAGTTTCGTGTGGGCAGGCAATGCCTTAAGCATGACTATGGTCGGCCCGACCTGGCTGGGAACGGTGCGCGACGCGGCCTCGCTGCTACCGCTCGTGGATATCGCCTTCTTGCCGAGCGACCACGAGGGTTCGCCCATGTTCATACTGGAAGCGCTGGCGGCAGGCGTTCCCGTGGTGGCCTCCGCTGTCGGGGGCATACCCGAAATCCTGGCTTCTGGCGGCGGGCGGGCGGTGGACAATGATCCAAAAGTCATGGCGGCAGCCTTGCTTGCATATATCGAAGATGGTGCCGAGAGGAGCCGGCAAGGCGCGGCTGCCCGGTCCAACTGGGAGAGCCGCTACTCGGCGGATTCGATGACCTTAGCATACGAGCGGCTCTACGCTTCCATTATCGTCAAGGATGGGAAACGATGACCCCCTATGTTCTTGCCTTTGCGTTGCCTGTCCTGCTCTTTCCCCTGCGAAAGCTCAACCGCTACGCTTTCATCGTAGCCTTGAGCCTTGGCTGGTCCCTGTTCGCGGGACTTCGCCTGGGCATTGGCGGCCATGATTATTTTGCCTACGAGGACTTCTTCAAAGCCTTGCGAGGACTGAGTTTTGAGAGCGCCGCTGGCCGGTTCGAGCCGTTGTTCAGGTGGCTCGGTTTGCTGTCAAAGAGTTTCGGCATGGGCTTTCATGGCTTTCTGTCCCTGACCGCGCTGCTAGCCGTGCTGCCCGCCGTGTACGTCGTAGACAGGCGTTCCGGAGACAGCCCGGTGGCGCTCTTCGTCTTCGGCGTCGAGTGGATGCTTTACGGTAGCTTCGTGATACTCAGGCAGAGCATCGCCATGGGGCTAGGGTTTCTGGCCTATGATGCGCTGGAAGAAAAACGATACAAGGCATTTTTCCTGCTTGGCGTGCTTGCTTCCGGTTTTCATTATTCTGCCCTTGTACTGTTGGTCCTGCCACTTTTCCAGAAGGAACTTGACTGGCGACTCAGGAACTGCCTCTTCATCGGAGCTTTCACGGCGCTTGTCGTCCTCGAGGTATTCCTGAATAACAGCGCTGCATTTGGCAACCAGAATTGGCTGTTGAGGAGACTACTTCTTTACTTGGGGCCTGGTGGCAACAACAGGCTCAACCTGCTCAACATCGCCGAGATTGGCGCGTTGTCGATCTTGGTATACCGCTATGTTGTGTTCGAGAAGCCTTTATTCAGGAACGCATATTTCATTTACATCTGCTTCGCCGTACTGGCGTTGCAGGATGCCATCTTCATACGCTTTGGCTGGTATTTCGAGATTGCCATTGCGCTTCTGCTTCCAGGCATCATTCGAGAAGCCTGGAAGAGGCGATACGAGGGAGTTGTCGTATCGTTGGGCTTGTTCCTGTACTACTCGGCGAAGACTGCCAGATGGCTTCTTACGAACAGCGACTATTTAGGCGGTTTCCTGCCTTATCGATGGATAATCGGGTAAAGCCCGTGCCATGCGCAAGCAGTCAAATTAATGTCGAAGGCGCGGCCGAGCATGGCGCTTGTTCGGCAGTATCTGCGCAGCGTCTACGCGTTGCTCTCCGGAAAATAGACATGCAAACACCCCGGTTCACCATTTTGACGACAACCTACAATCGGGCTCATACTCTCGGAGCGCTGGCTGCCTCGCTTGAGGCCCAGACGGAGCAGGATTTCGAATGGTTGGTCGTGGATGACGGCTCGAGCGATGGCACCGGGGAACTGCTCAAAGCTCTGTCCCTCTCGTGGGGGGACAAGCTGCGCTTCGAGTATAGGACCAACGGCGGCAAGCATCGCGCCTTGAACTACGGAATGAGTGCAGCCAGGGGCCGGTGGATATTTATTGTGGATTCGGACGACCGCTTGCCCACTGACGCACTCGAGAAGGCATCCAGGCTCATTGCGGAAGCCGACGCGGAGCCGGATTGCGCCGGCATCATGGGGCTCCGGGTCGATCCTGAGGGAGGGGTGCTCGGTGAGCGCTTGCCTGACGACGTCCGCTTCATGGACGCCGCCTCCCTGACCTACCGGCGTGGTATCCGCGGGGACAAGGCGGAGTTGTTCAAGGCCGAGGTGCTGCGGTCGTTCCCTTTCCCTGAATTCGAGGGCGAAACCTTCATCACAGAATGCGTGGTGTGGTACAGGATAGCCAGGTCGGGTAAAACTCTGCTGGTCACGAACGACGTGCTCTATGTCTGCGATTACCAGGGAGACGGACTGTCCGCCAAGAGCCTGGAACTCAGGGTGCGCAACCCGGAGGGAACCCTGCTTTTCTACAGGGAGGCCCTCGATTTGGATATTCCCTTTCCGGGATTGCTGCGCGAGGCCATCAACCTCATGCGTTTCTCGATCCTGGCCAGGCGTTCGCCGGTAGACGAAATACTGAAACTTTCGAGGCGGCGCTGGATACCCGTCCTTGGCCTGATGCCAGCGCTGGTTCTGGCCTTCTGGGACAAGCGCAGTCTGGGCGGATACGCGTGAAGATATTGCATGTGATCAATTCCCTGGCAGCCGGAGGGGCTGAGCGCCTCCTTGCGACCTTGCTGCCCAGGTTCGTCTCGCGCGGTGCGAGCGTCTCATTGCTCGTTCTCGACGCCAGGGGCGACGCCTTCTCTGCGGGACTCGCCGCGGGCGGCGTCGACGTGCGCTTCGCGAGAGCAGAAGGAGCCAACGTCTATTCGCCGGCCAGGATCAGGGACATCGCGGGTGCGATTCGTTTATTTTCTCCGCACATAGTACACGCGCACCTGGCGCCGAGCTTTCATTGGTGCGCCTTGGCATGCGGGCGGCGCAGGCCGGGTGGAGCCCGCCTCGTCGCTACCGAGCACGCGATGAAAAATCGAAGGATGTCGCTGCCCATACTGTCGCGGCTCGAGCGTTCCGCATACGGCCGCTACGACAGGATCATCTGCGTGAGCGGCGAGGTGGCCAGAGCTGTCTCCGGATGGCTCGGAATGGATGCGGGTAATTTTCCGGTGATACAGAATGGAATTGAATTAGGCGGGGACGCCATGGGCGAACTCAGGGCGGACGCCGCGATCCGTCAATGGAAAGACGGCCGATTCCTGGTAGCCATGACGGCCCGCTTCGTCGAAGCCAAGGACCACGCGACGGCCTTGAGCGTCCTGGCGGCCTTGCCCGACTCGTTCGCCATGGCTTTCGCGGGCGACGGCCCACTGTTATCAGCGATGAGGCAGGAGGTCATCCGCCTGGGTTTGGAGAGCCGGGCCTGGTTCGCGGGCACGGTCACGGACATTGGATCCTTTCTGGCGTCGGCCAACGCCTACCTCCAGCCGTCTCGCGATGAAGGATTCGGGATAGCGGTACTTGAGGCCATGGCCGCGGGACTTCCGGTGGTGGCAAGCGACGTCGGCGGACTTAAGACCTTGGTGGGCGGGGCGGGAACACTCGTGACGCCTGGTGATGTTGATGGTTTCTCCTTAGCGCTACGCAAGTTGGCGGACGATGCAGCCCTTAGGGCCAAATCTATCGCGCGCGGTAAGGCTCGTTCCAGACTCTACGACATAGAAGAGAGCGTCGACTGGTACATGGAACTTTATGACAGCGTACTGGGAGCGGCTGAATGATGGCTTCCTTTACGGACGAGATTCTTTGCGCCGCGGCCACGTTGCGTGTCGACGGTCTGTTCGATTTGCTGCGCCGTGCCAGGCTCGGTAGCTCCTGGATCCGAGTCCTGGCCTACCATGGTACGCCTGACGCCTCGATCGAGTCGCTCGAAGAGCAGTTGCGGTACCTGGCCGAGCGGTTCCAGTGCGTCGACCAGGACGCGCTGTCTATGTTTCTCAATGGGAGCCTGCGGCTGGAGCGGCCAGGCCTGGTCATCAGTTTCGACGACGGCCTGCGTGACAACTACACGAACGCCGCGCCGATGCTTGAGAGGCATGGGCTCAGCGGCTGGTTCTTCGCCACGTCGACGCTTCCTTCGTTGCCTGAAAGCGAACAGCTTGCTTTCTGCGGGTCGCACGAACTCATCGTTCCACCTGGGACCGAAGGCCGTATCGCGATGAACTGGGCTGAATTGCGGGATCTGGCCGGGCGTGGACACACCATCGGGTGCCATACGGCCAATCATCGCCGGTTCAGGTCAGAAATCCCTGCGGAACTTGTCGAAAGCGAGATTTCGACATCGAGCGCGGTATTTCTCGAACGTCTGGGGCGCGTACCTTCCAGTTTCGCCTGGGTCGGAGGCGAACCCGACACGTACTCCGTCACCGGATTGGCGGCCATCAGGAAGGCGGGTTACCGCTTCGCGTTCACGACGCGATCCGCGCCGGTCACGCACACGTCCAATCCGTTCCTGTTGCATAGGACGGTGCTCGACGCGTCCATGCCCTTCGGTGCATTCAGGATGAAGGTGGCCGGAGCGAGCGACCTTGCGCACGCGGCGTCGCGGAGCGCGCTGGAACGTTCCCTGCCGACTTTGGTCAAGCCATGAGCGATACGCCGGCGGTAGCGTACGGGGATATGGCCGCGGTCAAGGATACGTGGCTTAGCATGGAGAAACGAGCGGGTACCTATCCGTTCCAGCGCTATGACTGGGTGAGCGCCTGGTTCGAAACCGTCGGACGGGCTCGCGCGTACTCGCCGGTTATCGTTACGATCACCGACGACGAGGGCCGCGTCGCCTTGTTCCCGCTCGCCGCACGGAAACGACGGGGCGTATCGACGCTCGAGTGGGCGGGAACGGGCGTCTCGGATTATGGCGCGGCCCTCGTAGATGACGGATTCGTTGTTCCTACGGCGGATATCGTCCGCGCGTTACGGAAGATAGGCTCAGGCGTCGGTTGCGAGCTACTGCTACTGGAACGTATTCCCGGAACAGTGCCGTACGGGGCCAATATACTCGTGGGATCGGCTACTCCGCGCATGCACGTGGCGGCCCACTACCTGAATACTCCGGACGACATGGAAGCGTATATGGAGGAAAGGTTCTCCTCCAAGTCGCGATACAACCTCCGGAGGTCCGAGCGAAAGCTAGGAGGAGGCGCCGTTCCCGGCTTCATTGTTCCCAGGGACTCGCCGGAACGCAGTCGCTACCTCGAAGCGGTCATAACGCAGAAGCAGCGCCGTTACGCCGAGACCGGAGACCGTGATCCATTCGACGACCCAGCGGTCACCTCCTTCTACCACCTCGCCGACAGGACCGTGGCAGGAGCGGAGGTTTCCGGCATGGTCACAGAAGGCACCATCGTCGCGGC
>PGXR01000301.1 GCA_002839245.1 Spirochaetae bacterium HGW-Spirochaetae-7
TCGGCCAGCTTCTTCACAATGTACGTGGCAACGTCGTTGGCGTACGCGCCGCGGCCGAAGCCAACGTCGTCCTTCGCTCCGCTCAGGCCGGATCGCAAGGAAATTTATTATAAAGCGTCGCGGCGGCGCGATAGCGCCGGCGCGACGTGCGATACGAAGCCGCTCTGCACCAATGCGCTGCGCACACCGGCTTCGTCCGTGGCAAGATTTACTTTCTCTCGGCCAGCTTCTTCACAATGTACGTGGCAACGTCGTTGGCGTACGCGCCGCGGCCGAAGCCGACGTCGAAGCCGAGTTCGACCGCGAGCTTGTTGCCGATGCGCGGGCCGCCGGCGACGCAGATGAAACGGTCGCGGATTCCCCTGGCCTCGAGCAGCTCAATGAACTCGGTCATGTTGTGGATGTGCGTGTCCTTCTGCGTTACGACCTGGCTTATCAGGATGGCATCGGCCTTGACCTTGAGCGCGAAGTCTATGAGCCGCTCGTTCGGAACCTGGGCTCCCATGTTGAAGGCCTCCATCTCCGGATAGCGTTCGAGCCCGTAATGATGGTTGAAGCCCTTCATGTTGATGATGGCGTCGATGCCCACCGTGTGCGCGTCGAATCCCGTGCACGCGCCGACTATTACTACCTTGCGTCCGATGCGTTCCCTGATGTACTGGTTTATGGCGTCCATGTCCATCGAGGCGTCGGCAGAAGCCTCGTCAGCCACGACCGAGTCGTAGTCTATCGACGCCTCGGTCTTTCCGTATGCGACGTACATGGAAAATTCCGAGGAAAGCGCGGTCGAATGCACCACCTCGCAATCCTTGAACCCCCAGGAAAGCACGAGCTTGCGCGCTGCTTCCCTGCCCTTGGCCCCGTCCGGTACGGGGAGCGTGAAGGACAACTGGACCTTGCCGTCGTCCATGGTATCGCCGTACGGCCTTACTACCTTCATGTCGTCCTCCTTCTACTTTTCCAGACCGAGTTCGCGCTTCAGGCCTGACTCGAAGGGGTTGTAGTACCCGGGGCCTTTCCTGACCAGGCCCTCGAAGCCCTTGCCGCCGTCCTTGGGCCGCTTCACCTCGGCGAACAACCCCTTCTCGATAGCGTCGAACATGCCTACCTTCTCGACGTGCTCCATGAAGTCGATCGTCTCCTTCAGCACCTGGTGGGCACGCGTGACGACTATGCCGTCCTGCCTGAATTCGATGTCCTCGTAAAAGCCGTCCATGTTGTTCATCACGTAGCGCGCGTTGTCTACCGCCAGGAAGCGGTCCATCATGAACGGCGTGTGTATCGCTTCGGTCAACATGCCGAGGAGGTGGATGCCCTGGTTCGTCGCCTTGGACACGAAGTTGAACAGCGTATTCATCGCCACGCCCCTGAAGATGTCGCCGGAGCTGAACTTGGTCGGCGGCATGTACTTGAGCGGATGCTCGGGGAAGATCTCGCGGGCCATCTGCGCCTGCGACAGTTCGTAGAGGAAACCGTTTTTGATGGCAGGATCCATCTCGAAGGCGTGGCCCAGCCCCTGAAAGCGCGCCTCGAGGCCCGCCTGGAAGGCGAAACGCTCGTTGAGGAACTGGCTCGCCAGCACGGTATAGGCCTTCTCGAAGGCATCGCTCGTCGTCAGGTAATTGTCCTCGCCGGTATTGATGATGACGCCTGCGCAGGCGTTTATCATGCGGCTGAATTTCTGGTCGACGAAGGTCCGGTACATGTTGATGTCGCGGAACAGGATGCCGTACATGGAGTCGTTGAGCATCATGTCAAGGCGCTCCAGCGCGCCCATGGCCGCGATCTCGGGCATGCACAGGCCGGACGCGTAGTTGGTCAGGCGGATGTATCGGCCCTGCTTCTCGGCTACCTCGTCCA
>PGXR01000302.1 GCA_002839245.1 Spirochaetae bacterium HGW-Spirochaetae-7
GCAAGCCGGCGCCCGCCCCGAACAAGATGGAAGAGGCGGTACTCGTGCCGGACATCCTCGAGCACAAGGGCACCGCCCTCGGCGCCAGCGTCCCCGCATGGGTCATGGCGTATGTTGAAAACGGCCCAGCCGGCGTCGAGAAGCTCGCCGAGTACAAGGGCAAGTACGTCATCGTCCTCGACTCCGAGGGCATGAGCAAGCAAGGCACGATCGCCGCGATGGACAACATGGACGCCCCCGTCCAGATCGCCCGCTACCTGTCCACCCGCGTCCAGCAGAAATTCGCCGGCGCGCAGGTAGGCGACCGAAACGAACTCACCGAGTACTTCGAGAACGTGGTCAAGACCGTATCCGAAGCCAAGTTCTCCGGCTTCATGACCGGACCGGACTGGTGGGTCTACCTCCAGTACTACAAGCCGGGCGCCAAGACCAAGACCGAGGTTGACCGCCGCGTCTACCGTGTGATCAAGATCTACTCGATCGATTCGGCCATTCTGCAGACCCAGCTCACCAAATACCTCAACGACGCCGAAGCCAAGGTGGCCAAGACGCCCGAGAAGCAGCGCGCCATCGACGCGGTGCAGAGCGCCTTCTACGAAGGGTTCTGATCCGGTCCTATGATGGTACAGGGCATCCTCGGCCTCGCGCCGGGGATGCCTTTTCCTGCTTGTGGAGCCTTGCGGAAGCTGACCCCTGCGATCGGCTTCCGGAACGCCCCTCGAACACCAGGGCGAGCATCGCAGCAATGAGGAGGATCCTGTGAAAAAGTTGATCACTATATCGATACTGGCCGTAGTTGCGGCATTGATCGCCACATCGTGCGTTTCGGCGCCGGAACCAGCCAAGGCTCCCGGGTGGACTTTGACCACTCCGGCCCCTGACGCTACCTATACCTACTTCGTCGCCTCGTCTTCCGATGCCAAGGGCGACGTGGCCCTCGCCACCGAGGATGCGGCAATTGCGCTGATCTCCCAGATCACGCGCTATATGGGCGTCGAGATTACCGTAGAGACTACCGGCGAGGCCAGGGGCACGCTCGACTCGTATACGGCCGACGTGACGAGCGTCGTCAAGCAATCCGGATCAAGCCGGGTCTCGGGCTTCTCGCTCAAGGACCGCTACGTGGTCAAGCAGGGCACGGCTGCTACCGTGTACATATTGGCGCAGTACGTGACGGCCGACCTCAACAAGGAGAAGGCCCGCATCGCGGCAGTATTCAAAGAGCAGGAAGACGCGGTCGCCAAGCCCGAGGCAGCCGGCGATTCCGCCGCTTCGTCCGGGCGCTATTTCGACGCGATAAAAAACTATGTCGAGGCCGTCGTCGCCGCCTCGGGTTCGAACATAGCAAACGCCGACATCAAGCTGGAACGGAACGTCAACAAAGCGCGCGCAGTTCTCGGCAAGCTGCAGTTCATCAGGATCGACGCCCCGACCACCGCCGGAATCGGCAAGGACTACGCCAAGCCGTTCCAGGCGCGGCTGGCATACGGGGAAGGCGACGCTGCGCCCGGCATCCCCGGCGCCGAGGTCTTCGTGACGTACCAGCGCAGGCAGACATCCGGACGCGTCGTAACCAGGACAGAGCGCGCGCTGACCGACGCCAGGGGTATCGCCAGCTTCGCTCCGCCGCCGCCGGATTTCGTCGGCAAGGCAACGCTGAGCTTCGTCCTGAACCTCGACTCGACGCGGGAACTGCTCGACAAGATACCGGCCAGGTACGCCGGCTTCGTCGACGCCATAGGCGACGATCTGGCGCGTCGCTCGATATCGTTCGAGTATGTGATCACCTCGATGGCGCGGACCGTGCCCACCGGCGTCGTCGTCATCGACCTGAACGACGACGGCAAG
>PGXR01000038.1 GCA_002839245.1 Spirochaetae bacterium HGW-Spirochaetae-7
AGACTTTCTCTCGTCTTCTTCGATATCGACAATTTCAAGGATTTCAACTCAATCCATGGGCACTCGACGGGCAACGCGGTGCTGGTGTCCGTCGTCGACAGGGTCCGCGGCTGCGTCCGCGGCATAGACCTCTTCGCCCGCTACGGCGGCGAGGAATTCGTCATAGTACTCCCCGAGACCCCACCTGGCGAAGCCGCGACGATAGCCGAACGGGTCAGGTCCACCATCGAATCCCTGACAGTCCCTTCTCCCGGCAACGACACGCGGCTATCGGTAACCGTAAGCGTCGGAGTGTCGAGCCTGGGCTCCGGTTACGCGGATTTCCAGGGCATGCTCGAAGCAGCCAATACCGCCGAGCGCCGGGCCAAGGAAACTGGACGCAACCGGGTCGTAGCGGCGGAATCCTTTACTGGAAGCACACGGTAGCAAGGAACAGGGCCAAGGGGATGATGGCAAGGCCGAGCAGCGTCGACAGCGACGTGGCGATACCCGCGTACTCCGCGTCCGCGCCGTATGCAGCGACGAGGATCGGCGTCTGCGTCATGACCGGCATCATCGACTGAACCAGAAAAACCTGCTTCATCAGCAGGGGCAAGTCGGTCAGGCGAGCCATAAATACGAGGATGAGCGGCGCGACCAAGAACCTCCCGGCGATGACGAGAAGCAGATCGCGTTCAAGCCGAATCTTCTTCCACTCTACCCGAGATATGACGATGCCGATGAAAATCATCGACAGGGGTGTAGTCATCGCGCCCAGAGTCTTGAAGAAGTCCAGGGCGACGCGCGGAAGGCGTATCCCGAGCAGGATGAGCGTCACGGCCACCACCAGCCCGAGCAACGGTGGCGACAGGATGCGTTTGACCCCGTCGATTGACACGAGCGCCGGCGCGGGCTTGCCGGCCATGAAAGCCCCGTCGCGGGCTATGCCATACACGCTGATAGTCCAGAACAAGATGGTGTTTGCAACGTAATATAAAAGGACAAAGGGAAGGCTGGCCTCCCCGAAAAGTATGATATTGACCGGCAAGCCGATGAAAATGGTGTTTGACAGTGAAAACATTGACGAGAAGGTACCGCGCTTCCCCTTGGGTATGTTGAAGACCCTCGCCACCACGGTAGCCGTCAGGAACCCCGCGCCCATGGCCAGGAACGGCAGGGGCAACCCCGGAAGCATCGACACGAGCTTCGTCCTGTCATAGCCTCCCATCATGTTGGAAATCATGTATGCGGGCAGTGATATGGAAATGACTATTTTCGAGATGACCGATCCCGCGCTGGCATCGAACCATGCTCGCCTGGCGAGCACGAAACCGATGGCTATCACCATGATGACCGAAATGACGCTTCCGAAGGCATTCAGCATATCCGGATAGTACCGGCCCAGCCGGACAAGGTACAGCCCTGGCTAGTGGCGCGAGGATGGATGTTGAAAACTTCCGCGCCCGGTCGTTCGGCAAGATACTCTACCTCATCGACTCCGCAGTCGGAGCGCAGGTGTACATGGGGGACCCTGAGCCCCGGTATCGACTCCAACGCACGGCAAGCACCCTGCGCTCGTCTGCGGCGAGCATGGTCGGGAACAACGCGATGAGGCGGATCTCCGATAAGCGCAAGTCCTCCAGGAATTCCGGGATCCGCTCCTTCTTGGTGCTGGTAAGTCCGGGTAGAATTGTCATGGCGCATGATGGCCGGGAGAGCGTTTCTGGTCAAGGCGATCAACAGTACATCCACACGAACCCGGTTGGCGCGTTCCGCTCCAAGGCGGTATAATCGAAACAGATCATGTACCATCCAAAGACCCACGAATTCGACGACACCATGAAAACGATGTTCGACCGCATCGATGCCGTACTCGAGGACCGTTATGGAGGTACCTGGAAACTGCGGCGCAACAGGCCGAAACGAGGCGAAACCGCCAATCCCGAGGCGGACGGCCTGTTCAATGTCGGCACCTTCTTCACGCCAGGGTACGGCAGCAGATTGGGAAGGGGCTATCTGGTCGAGGTGATCCTCGCCACGGACGAAGGAGTACCTACCCGCATCCAGGACGAGATTGAAATGCTTGTCCGCGACCTGTTGCTCGACTACCTTTCCGAGTACTTTCCCGACCGCAAGCTGACCGTCGAGCGGGACGGCTCCAGGTACAAGATCCATGGAGACTTGGGGCTGGGAAGCTTGTAGGGCGAGAGATATTTTCATCTGATCCGATTCATGAAGCTCGCCTCTCGCCGGCCCGGGAGGGGAGGATTACGTGGCGTGCCTGCTAATCTTCTGTCGCCTTTTCCAGGATTCAGCTGGCGGGCTGGAGCGCTCCATTCCCGTCAACCGTTTCGCCAAGCACTCCGAGGAGACGGGGCTGAGGCCAGGTCGTCAGTCGACAGCATCACCTGGGCACCCGCTCGTAGCCATGCCCCACGACACGTTCCTTGCGCCTCATCCAGCGTTCCTTCGCAGCCTGGCCAGGATTAGCGTGACCCACGTACCGGGCCACACGCCTTCGATCATTGTCATCGCCAGCGCAAGGCATCCCTGGACCGCTCCGATCGTGAAAAAGATGACGTGAAGTCCGGCAACCGCATCGAGCATGACGCACTGGATGACTATCCAGATCATCAGCGCTATGGCCGCCGTCCCGCTCGGATACCCCATCCACCATTTCCCGAGGAACGCTGTAACGGCCGCCGCCAGGTTGCCGAGCCCTATGACGCAGAAAAGTATGACTCCAGGAATGATGAACGAATCGAACGGCGTGCCCGTCAACGCGGAGGCAGGCATTCCCAATGGTGAGACCGGATCCATGATAGCCGCAATGCCGCCGACGATAGCGCCGATACCGACGAAGAGATGTAGTGCCACGAGCAAAGGACGGATGATCCGCATGCGTACCTCCGGGAAGCGCTTGAGTCAATGCCCGGATGCAGACCGAGCGGGCAGGACGCGATACCCGCGATTCGGGAACCCTCCTGAAATGACGAAGCTGCCTCGGAAGGAGCGGCTTCGTCGTTGGCAATCTTAAGTCGCAACAAGCCAGGACGCAATTTACCCTTTGGATTTCGCAATTCTTTTCATCAACACCGGGTATAAAAAGCCAAGGATGGACAAGGCAAGTATGACCAGGGACACGGGCCTTGTTACAAAACCAGCCCAGCTGCCATCGCCGATGATCAACTGCTTCCGCAGCGAATTCTCGGCGATACCCCCAAGTATAAGCCCAAGAATGAACGCAGAGGACGAATACTTGAAGTGGTTGAAAAGGAATCCGATGAAACCGAACGCGAACATGATCAGCACATCGTAGAACGAGTTCTGGAGCGAGTATGCTCCCACCACGCCTAGCACGATTATGAGCGTACCCAGCAGCGGATACGGCAGCTTCAGGACCCGTGCGAATTCCTTGGTTATAAAGCGTCCTCCCACGAACAGCAGGACCGAAGCCAGGATTATCCCGATGAATATCGAGTAGAGGAGTATGGGCTGGTCTTTCAACAGCAGCGGTCCCGGCCGAAGGCCGTGGATCATGAACGCTGCCATGATGACGGCGGCCGTCGGACTGCCGGGAATGCCGAGCACCATCGTCGGCACCATTGAGCCGCCAACGGCCGCGTTGTTGGCTGATTCGGGAGCGGCAATACCTTCGGGCGCGCCTTTCCCGAAGGCTTCCGGCGTCTTGCTCGAGCGCGCCGCCTCGCCATAGGCAACGAGCGCGGCAATGGAACCGCCAGCGGCCGGGATGATCCCGATGATCGTTCCGATGATCGAAGACTTGATAAGAGTCTTCCACATGCCGAGCAATTCTACGAACTTGACGACTTCCATTGAAACCTTGCCGGTCGTCGTCATGTCGACCTTCTTCTTCCCGTATTCCTCGCCGACCGTCTTGTAGACTTCGGCGATCGCGAATACGCCTATCATGACCGGGACGTAGTTGATGCCGCTCATCAGGAAAGGCTGGTCGAAGACGAAGCGATTGGCGCCGTTGATCATGTCGATGCCTATCGTCGAGAAAAGAAGCCCGAGCGTAGCAGACACCATGGCCTTGAGCTGGTCTTTCCCGCCAATGCTCGTGATGCAACTCAGGCCCAGGATGGCGAGCATCAAATATTCGGCACTCTGGAATTTAAGCGCAAAGCCGGCCAGCAACGGGGCGGCTATCACCATCATGAAGGCTGAGAATATGCCGCCGAACGAGGAAGCTGAAATGGCAATGCCGAGGGCGCGCCCGGCTTGGCCCTTCTGGGACATCGGGTGTCCGTCAAAAGTCGTCGCAAGCGCTTCCGGCGTCCCTGGTATTTTAAGGAGGATGGCGGACATTGAACCTCCCGCGGCCCCTCCGATATATACGGCAACGAGCGTTACGATGGCGGAGACCGGTTCCATGGCATAGGTAAACGGCAGGAGCAGGATGATGGCCATCGAGGAACTGACCCCCGGCAACGCGCCGGCCACCATGCCGAACAGCGTCCCCGCGACGATCAGGAAAAGATTGAGCGGATGGCCTACGTAACCCAAGGCCTGTATTATTGATTCCACGGTCCTAATCTCCTTCCCGTTGTCAATACAACAGGTAGCTGAGTTCCCTGAATATACCGATACCCCTGGGAAGCGGTACGAAAAACACTTTGCCGAACAAACCGAACAGGGCAAGCGTGCTGATCACGGCGAACAGAGCCAGTTTCCCGTACTTTCGGTACCCCATCACCAAGGCCGACAGTATGGTAAAAACCAGGGTCGCCACGATGAATCCCACGAAATTCATGATGCCAAGGTACATGGCAAGCGAGACGGCACTCAACGCTGTAGCCTTGCCGGCCGGGGTAGAGATATCGAGAATCTTCTTGCCGCCTTCCGCATTGTTGCTTTTTGCCCTGGTTTGTTTGAAGAGCAACAACAGGCAAAGCAGAAATCCTATGGCGACAACCAGGATCGGAAAGCCGGACGCACCCAGTACGTCTCCTTCGATAGTCTCGGCAGGAAGGCCGAGTGAAAAGAACAGCATGAACCCGAGAAAAGCCATGATGCCCAGTGTGAAAATAATTTCCATCCTGTTACTCCTCGCGCTTCAGCAACTGGTCCCGACCTGCCAGTCGTTGCAAGCCGGCGCAACCCGCCGCACGGGTTGCGTCCTTGACAACGAGTTACTTCAACAAACCCATCTGCTTGAAGATGGCGACGTATCCATTGTACTCGCTATCCCATATGGCCTTGAACTCGTCTACCTTCGCATACCCTTTCCTGATATTGGTCATCTCCTTGGATTCCATCTCCTTGTAACCTTCGGTCTCGTACGCTGCCTGCAAGGCGTCGATGAGTATCTGCTTGACTGCGGGTGGGGTACCCTTCTTGACGCAGAACCCGCGCCATGAACCTTGGGTGAATTTGATGCCCTGCTCTACGGTGCAGGGAACATCCTTGAGCGAGGGAACCTGGGTCAATCGAACATCGTTGAGGACGATGAGGGGGCGAATGTCACCCGATTCTACGAGGGGCAGGAATGAGATGAGCTTGTCCTGGTAGACGTCGAGTTCGCCGCCAAGCACCGCGGCCTTGATCTCGGAGCCGGACTTGTACGGGACATAGATCCATGAAATCCCTGCCTCCGCCGCGAGCCCGTTGGCGATGTAGTCATCGAGTCCGCCGGGGGACAAGCCGCCGATCTTCAACTTCTTTCCCGGATTTGCCTTGGCATAGGCGACCAATTCCTGGAAGGTCTGGAACTTGCTGTTCTTCGAGACCCCGATCAGCTGGAGGTCGGACTGGACTCGGAGCAGGGGCTCGAAACTGTCCCTGAACTTGATCGGGCTCTTGTTGAGCGCTTCGATGATAAGGAGCGACGGAGTAATCTCGAGCACTGTATAACCGTCCGCCGGCTGGTTGTACACATAGGTCATTCCCTCGATGGTTCCAGCGGCGCCTTTATTGACGGGCGTAATCGATTTGCCGATGAATTTCTCGGCCAACTGCGCATACTGCCTCGCAAAAATGTCGCTTGCACCGCCTGCCCCGAAGGGAATCACCATCTCAATGGGCCGTTTTGGGAAATCAACCTTCTTTGCCTGCGCGGAAGCGCCCATCGCGACGGCTATCATCACCGTCAAAGCCACTACTGTCCGTTTCATCTGAACCTCCTCTTTCCTACCTGTAATACGCGGTGCCTCGCATAAGCAATCTGGCCGTACGAAAGCCGTATGCCCAACTGATCACCGTGTTCCCGTCTATACCCCGTTCCGTCTCGACACCAACCTGTATCAGTCCGCCAGGGTGCCCTATCCTCAGGTTGCCCTGGTCAAAACCCTCATGAAGAACGCTATGTACCACGGTTCCATCGATCACCGCCGCGGCAGCGGTACACAGGGCACCGGTAAGCGCATACGTCTTGTGGGTCTTCTGCATCGACATCATCCGCCCCACCATGTCGATGTCATTACCGTCCACCGATTGCCCGGACGAAGTACGGAAACTCGCCGGCCCGGCGACGACGGTCATCTTCGGTACCGCCGCAGACAGCAGGGCCGAGTCGCGGGAATCGCTTACGAAGCCGAGCTTGCGGGCAGCCGTGCCCCGGATTGATTCCAGCAGACCGAGGGTGCGGGTATTTCCGTCGATCTCGTCGGGAAGTTCCCTGCCGGTCATGCCTATATCGGAAGCGCGGACGAACACCAACGGATTGGTGGCGTCGACGATCGAGACCTCCACCGGGCCGAAACCGTCGACGTCCAGAAAGTCGGACGGCGAGCCGGTGGGGAGCAACTTGCCGGTTACCGAGCCCCCTGGATTCCTGAATGCCAGCTTTATCACCGACGAAGTGCCCGGCACTCCCGATATCGCGAAGTCGCCGTCATACTCGACTTTTCCTCCCGGCGTCGCGATGGAGCAATGGATTATCTTGTCGGTATTCGTGTTATGCACCCTGATGAGCGTCATCCCATCCCTGGCTTCAACCAGGCCCGTTTCCAGCGCGAAAGGGCCGACCGCGGACGAGATATTCCCGCAGTTTCCTTTGTAATCGACCACCGGTTTATCTACGGAAACCTGGGCAAACGTGTATTCGACGTCTGAGTCGTCTCCCTTTGACTTCGCGATGATGGCGACCTTGCTCGTCGTGGAAACCGAACCACCCAATCCGTCGATCTGCCGTAGGTCGGGGCTTCCCATCACCCTGAGGAGGAATGAATCGCGTTCCGGTCCGGCTGGGGGAATATCATCCTCCATGAAAAAAAGACCCTTGCTGGTACCGCCCCTGAAAACCGCGCATGGAACTGACTTCAACATTGAGAACCTGCCTTGCACCCGTCGAACGACGCGATGTTGAGCGCGCCGCCGGCGAGCACGATATTCTTTTGCCGACTGGTCAAGCGGCAAATTGCCGGTATTTCCATACCCGAGGTTTTGTTGACGAGGCGGACCCGATCCGACGCGAGTGCCTCGCGTACGTTGCCGAGATACAACTCGTCACCCTGCTTCAATCGGTCATGATCTCCGGGATCCTCGAACTCCAGCATAAGGATGCCGAAGTTCACGAGGTTCGCAGCGTGGATTCGTTCCACGCTCGACGCCAGGACCAGCCTGACCCCCAGGAACATCGGGCACATCGCGGCGTGTTCCCGCGACGAACCCTGGCCGTAGCTCTGGCCGGCGACGATCGCTGAAGAAAAACCCGCTTTGCCATGTTCCCCGCACCGCCCTACAAAACCGGAATCGACATCGCGGAACACGAACTGGGCATATTTCGGGATATTGGACCGGTATTTCAGGAGCGAGCCCGCAGGCATGATATGGTCGGTACTTATCTTGTCGCCAACGATGATTGCTACCTTGCATGACAGCGATTCCGGCATCGGTGTATTCTTCGGAGGTAGACCGATGTTGGGTCCGCGAAACACTTCCGCGACCGGTTTCGCCGGAGGGAATACGATCAATCCATCGTCAACCGGATATGACCGCGGAGCACGGTATTCCGGGTATGGAAAGCCAAGGTCGCGCGGGTCGATGAAGGCGCCGGTCAAGGCCGCAGCCGCGGCGGTCTCCGGACTCACCAGGTAGACCCCCGCATCGCGGGTGCCGCTTCGTCCCTCAAAATTTCGGTTGTTGGTCCGTACCGACACCGATCCTGTCCGAGGAGCCTGGCCGCAGCCGACGCAGAAACCACAGGCGCTTTCCAGTATGCGGGCGCCGGCGACGATGAGGTCGTTGAGTCCGCCGCTCACGGCTATCATTGACAGCACCTGCCTGGAACCTGGGACGATACCAAGGCTGACGTCCGGGTGTACCGTGCGGCCTTTGAGCATGCCCGCGACAACGGTCAGGTCATGGAATGAAGAGTTGGTACAGCTACCTATCAGTACCTGGTCGACCTTCAACCCCGACAATTCGCGGACTTTGGCAACATTGTCAGGAGAATGCGGCTTGGCGACCATCGGGACGATGGAGCCAAGCTCGAGTTCGATGGTCCTCTCGTAGCAAGCATCGGCGTCAGGAGCGACGGGAATCCAATCCAACCCACGCCCCTGCGCTATGAAAAAATCACGGGTGACGTCATCGCTGGGGAAGATCGAGGTCGTGACCCCGAGTTCGGTACCCATGTTGGCTATGGTCGCACGCTCGGGAACACTCAGGGCCGCTACCCCCGGGCCGGCATATTCGAGTGCCAGGCCGACGTTGCCCTTGGTGGTGAGTATCCGGAGAAGCTCGAGGATAATGTCTTTCGCGGTACTCCAGGCTGAAAGCCGGCCCGTCAGGTTCACCCGGACCACGGTCGGATAGATGAGAGAATACGTACCTCCAGCCATGGCAGTGGCGACATCCAGCCCGCCGACCCCCATCGCCAGGGTACCGACTGCGCCGCAAGTCGGAGTGTGGCTGTCAGAGCCTATAAGCGTGCAACCCGGGCGACTGAATCGTTCCAGGTGTACCTGATGGCAGATACCGTTGCCGGCCTTTGAAAAAATGACGCCATGCTTGGCGGCGACCGTCTGGAGATATCGATGGTCATCGGCATTTTCAAATCCATCCTGCAACGTATTATGGTCTACATACGAGATCGATTCGGTGACCACCCTCGGTACACCCATAGACTCGAACTGCAGGTACGCCATCGTGCCCAAGGCGTCCTGCGTGAGCGTCTGGTCAATGCTGACAACGATTTCAGCTCCCGCTTCCGGTATTCCGCTGACCATATGCCGCCCGAGTATTTTATCGTATAGATTCTGTCCCATCGAAACGCGCCATCCTCTTGCGGCTTCCTTGCCACGACACAACCGTACCATGGCACTTGCAATAAAGATAATAGTATATTTTAATCAATATCCATCAACTTTTTTTATGGACAGGACAGGACACACGATGAACGAGCGCGACTGGATTCTACTGAAGACCCTTGCCGAAGAGAGGAAAATCACCAGGACGGCCGAGTGTCTGTATATTTCACAGCCCGCCATCACCTATCGTCTTCGGATGCTCGAACGCGAACTAGGCACCACCCTGGCTATCCGCACCCCTATCGGAGTGATTTTGACGCCTCAGGGCGAGTACCTCGCTGAATACTCACGTGAAATGCTGCTGCGGCTGACCAAAACGAAGGAACACCTCGCCAGTTTTGAAAAACAGGTAAAAGGCCCCCTGCGTATTGGTTCCTCGGCGATATTCGCCAACCATGAATTACCCCAACTGCTCCAGGGCTTCATGCAGCAGTACCCGAAAGTTGAAATACTCCTGAAAACGGGTAGAAGCATGCAAGTCAACCGGTACCTGGTACGCGAAGAAGTATCGGTCGCGATCATCCGCGGCGAGTACGATTGGCAAGATGAAAAGCGTTTGCTGTTTGAGGAGCCGGTTTGCCTGGTTTCCAAAACCCCCGTGATCATGGAGGATTTGCCGTCCCTGCCGAGGATCGTCTACGATACCGACTCATCGTTGCAGGCGACGGTCGATGAGTGGTGGCGCAAGAGATTCGCAAAACCTTCAAAGGAAAGCATGGTAGTCGACTCGATGGACACCTGTAAACGCATGGTCATGCAGAATCTCGGGTGGGCCATCCTGCCGTCGATCGGCTTGAGCGAGTTAGACAAGTTGTATGTGCAGCCACTGTATTGGCAAAACAAAGAACCGTTTGTCCGCCGCACCTGGATATGTTGCGGTTCCTATGCCTTGGAATTGCCGACGGTCCGGGCATTTATCGAATATGCAACCGCATGCTTCAAGGACAAAGCCAGGCCGAGCCTACAGGCTCCCGTATCGATGCTTGCGGACTCAGGCCAAGATGAAAAAAAGCCGCCCCGGAAGGAGCGGCCTCGTAGGCATCCATCGATTCGCGCTGGTCGAGAATGACGTACCGTCGGCAAGCCGACGGGCCGTCTATCAGCGCGCATCCTCGTCATCCATGACGTACCCGTCGGACAAGCCGACGGGCAGTCTATCAGCGCGCATCCCTGCGCGCGAATGTTTTTTACTTCTTGATGTTGTAAAAAGCCTTCATTCCCGGATATTCGGAGATGCCTTCCATGGCGTCCTCGATGCGCATCAGCTGGTTGTACTTGCAGATGCGGTCGGTACGGGACATGGAACCGGTCTTGATCTGGCCGGTCTCGAGGGCGACGGTCAGGTCGGCAATGAAGGTGTCCTCGGTCTCGCCTGAACGATGGGAAACGACTGCGGTGTAGCCGGCTTTCTTGGCCATGTTGATGGCTTCGATGGTCTCGGTAACGGTGCCTATCTGGTTGAGCTTGATCAGGATGGAGTTGCAAGCGCCCATCGCGATGCCCTTCTCCAGCCGCTTGGTGTTGGTTACGAAGAAGTCGTCGCCCATGATCTGTATCCTGCCGCCGAGCGCCTTGGTAAGCTTGACGTAACCTTCCCAGTCGTTCTGGTCGAGGCCGTCCTCGATGGAGACGATCGGGTACTTGTTCACCCACTTGGTGTACAGCTCTATCATCTCGTCGGCGCTGAAGAGCTTGCCGGGGTTCGATTTCCAGAACTTGTAGCCCTTGCGGTCGCCTTCGTCGAAAAGCTCGGAACTGGCGCAGTCGAGCGCGATGGCTATCTGCTCGCCCGGCTTGTAGCCGGCCTTGTCGATGGCCTTCATGATGAAGTCGAGCGCGTCCTCGTTGCCGAGGTTGGGGGCGAAGCCGCCCTCATCGCCGACGTTGGTATTGTGGCCATCGGCCTTGAGCAGGCTCTTGAGGTTATGGAACACCTCGGTGTTCATCCGGACGGCCTCGCGGAAAGTCTCGGCGCCTACCGGCATGATCATGAATTCCTGGAGATCGATCTTGTTGTCGGCGTGCTTGCCGCCATTGATGATGTTGGACATCGGAACCGGAAGAAGGGTGGTGTGGGCGCCGCCAAGGTACTTGTACAGGGGAACGTCGAGGTAGTCGGCCGCGGCGCGGGCGACCGCCATCGACACGCCGAGGATGGCGTTGGCGCCGAGCTTTGCCTTGTTCTCGGTGCCGTCGAGGTCGATCATGGTACGGTCGATGTCCACCTGCTCGGTGCAGTCGAGACCGCATATCTCGCCGGCGATGATGTTGTTGACGTTTTCGACCGCCTTGAGGACGCCCTTGCCGAGGTAGCGTTTCTTGTCGCCGTCGCGGAGTTCTACTGCTTCGTACTCGCCGGTGCTGGCTCCGCTCGGAACCGCGGCACGGCCGAGGGTGCCGTCTTCCAGGACGACGTCTACTTCTATGGTGGGGTTGCCGCGGGAATCGAGGATCTCGCGTGCCTCTACGTATTCGATGATGCTCATTGGGGTCTCCTTCAAAAAAAGGGGATGACTACGGGCCGGCCTGGCCGGCGCCGATGCTCGTTGTGTCTGTATCGAAGAACACTAGCTTTTTTGAAGTCCCGCGTCAAGGACGAAGGCCAAATATGCGAGACATATAACTCTATTAATATCTATTTCATGCCAATTCAGCGAGCATGCCGTCGGCGACCCGCATGCCGGACGCCCACGCGGAAGTGATGCCACGGCTCGTACCGGCTCCGTCGCCGGCGAGATACAGGCGCGGCACGGCGCGGAAGTGGGCCGCATCCTTGAACACCGGCTTGTTGGCGTAGGTCTTGATCTCCGGGTAATACAGGATGGTGCTCGGGTGGAGCAGCCCTGGAACGATGGTATCGAGCGATTTCATGGCATCCCACAGCGCGCGCATCACCTTGGCGGGAACCGCCAGGCCTATGTCGCCGGGGGTACAGGAGACGAGGGTAGGCGTGAAGTCGTACAGGTCGCCGGTGAACGTCTCGCGGGTCGAACGGCGGCCGAGGCGAAAGTCGCCGATGCGCTGCATGATGGGGCGCCCCCCGCCCAGGAGCATGGCCTGGGCACCGAGGGCGCGCGCGTAGGCTTGGCCCGAAGCCAACGGTTCGGTCAGCGCGATCGTCTTGAGCATGGCGAAATTGGCAAGCCCGTTGGCGGGTCTGTCGGCAGACCAGGCGTGACCGTTTACGCTGTACCATACCCCGGCCTCGTCCTCGTACTTTTCCTGGACGACGTGGGCGGAGCGTGAATTGGTGCAGAACGTCCTGACCTTCTTCGGAAACAGGATCTTGGGGTCGTAGTAATCCTTGACTATCGGGTAACGTTCCTCTCGGAGTTCGACGCGGACGCCGATGTCGACAACGTTGTCGATGAAGGGAACCCCGTTGGCGCGCATGACATCCTGCAGGAACGAGAAGCCTGCACGGCCGGGGGCGACGAGTGCCGCGCCGAACGACAGCTCGCGGCGGTCCGTCGCCAATACACCGCGCGCGGCATCCACGGACAGCGCGCGCTCGCCGAGCGACAGCTCCGCGCCGCGGTTCGCGAGTTCGGCGACGAGGCGCTTGATGAGCGCCAGCCCGCCGTCCGTCCCTAGGTGAGCCTGGCGTATCTCGAGGAGGTTGGCGCCAAGCCGCTCCGCCCTGCGGGCGTAGACGTCTATGCCCCGGCGCTCGAGTATGGACGGCGACAGGAATGTCTCCACCCGATCGAGGTAGCGCTCCGCGACCGGTCGGGTCCAGTCATCCTCCGGAAAACCTACCGGCCAGCTAAAATTCATCTTGCAGTCGTTGCGAAGCCCTCCCGAGGAATACTCGTTGCGGTCGATGAGCGCCAGTTTGAGGCCGGGCCGGGCGTCGAGCAGGGCGAAGGCGGCGCCAAGGCCCGCGGGACCGGTTCCGATGATCGCTACGTCGAAATGTTCCATTGTGGGTCCTAACGCTTTCCCGAGCGCCTGACGGCTTCCTTCGCGATGGCGGCAACCTGCCCGCGCGCTTCGGGCGGCGCGAAGATGTTCAGGACCTGCAGCATGCCGGCGCTCGGGTTCCTGATGCCAGGGCGGTTGAAATAGCGGATCATGGTCATCGTCCTGCCGTTGACCGTCACCGGAGCGAAGTAGATCGACGTGTAATGCTCGTACTCGGATTCATCGATGCTCTCGGTAAGCCTTGACCTGATGCCGACGGCACCCCCGCCGAGTCGTTCTACCGTCGATGTGAAAGTCGAGCGAAAGCTCACCTCGATGCCCATGAATTTGATGCCCACCTTGTAGTAGAGGTGGTAATCGGCGCCGTCCTGCCTCTGGATAAATGATTCCATGATTCGCGGCGCGTAGGACGAAGACGCCGCGAAGTCGGTCGCTACGGCAACCAGGTCCGTCAGGGGGATGTCATAGACGGCGACCACCTCGGCGTAGCCTGCCAGGCGGCGCTCGCCGCTCGCCGGGTCGGTGAACACGTAGTTGACGGTATCGACAAGCCGTGGCCTGTCGACGAAACGCTCGAGGTCCATGCCGGGAGTCATGCCGAAGAGGTACTCCGCCGAAGCTTCCGGGGGAAGCTTGGAATCGACCGGAGCAGCTTCGACGTCTGCAGCGGAGACCGCCATGATCGCCATGAAAAAAATGGCAGCCGGCACCGCGGCCTGCCTCGAGGGGATCACGCTCCGTCGCCTGCGATAATGCCGAATACCCTGTCGAGGTCGTCCATCGAGAAATATTCTATGGTAATGGACCCGTGGGTCGCATCGCCCTTGATCGAGACCTTGGTGCCGAGCCGGCCGATGAGCCCCTGCTCTATGGCCGCCACGTCGGGATCGAGCGGCTTGGGCGGCTGGTGCTTCGCGGCCTTGGGCACCGGCGCACGGCCGCCATTGTTGAGCGAGCCGGCGAGAGCTTCCGCCTCGCGGACCGAGATGCCGTCCTCGACAGACCGGCGGAGTATCGCCTTCCTGTCGGCGGGATTGGCCGAAGACAGGATCGCGCGCGCGTGCCCTGCGCTTATCGCGCCGGACCGCAGTGCTTCCATAGCGTCGGCGGGCAGGCCCAGGAGGCGGAGGGCGTTGGCGACAGCCGGCCGACTCTTGCCGACGCGCTCGGCCACCTGGTCCTGGGTCAGGCCGGTAGCCTCCATCAACTGCCGGTACGCCTCGGCCTCGTCTATCGGGTTGAGGTCCTCGCGCTGCACGTTCTCGACCAGCGCGACCTCGAGCCGCTTCTCGCGGCCGTATTCCTTGACTATGGCAGGCACCGTTGGAAGTCCGGCGACCGCGGCGGCCCTCCAGCGGCGCTCGCCCGCCACGATGCGGTAGCCGCCGGAGCCGTCGGCTTCGACGACGAGGGGCTGGATCACGCCGTGGCGCTTTATCGACTCGGCCAGCTCGGCTATCGACTGCTCGTCGAAGCGCTTTCGTGGCTGGTCAACGCTCGGCGTGACCTTGGCCACCGGTATCGACAGGATACCTCCAGCCGGGGTTTCCCTTTCCGTCCGATCGTTGAAAGGCATGTCGGGCAGCAGCGCTTCGAGGCCCTTGCCCAGCCCGTATTTAGCCACGGCCCATCACCTCCGCCGCCAGCTTCTCGTAGCTTTTGGCGCCTATGCAGGCAGGGTCGTAGAGGCATATCGGAACGCCGTGCGAGGGAGCTTCCGACAGCCGCACGTTGCGGGGTATTACGGTCGAGAAGACCCTGTCGCCGAAGTAGCTCGAGACCTGCTGCACGACATCCTGGGCAAGCCTGGTACGCGAGTCGTACATGGTGAAAAGTATGCCGGTGATCTTGAGCCTTGTGTTCATGCCCTTCTGGACGAGCTGGATGGTCTGGAGGATCAGCGACAGCCCCTCGAGGGCGAAATACTCGCACTGCAGCGGGATGAGCACCTCGTCGGCGGCCGACAGGCCGTTAAGCGTAAGTACGCCGAGCGACGGCGGGCAGTCTATCAGCACGAAGTCGTACTCGTCCTTGACCGGGGCAAGCGCGTTCTTCAGGTAGTCGTCGCGGCCTTCCCTGTCTACCAGCTCGACCGTCGCGCCCGACAGGTCTATCGAGGACGGCGCCAGGAAGAGGCCTTCGACGGCGGTCGGCTTTATAACGTCGCGCATCGTCGCATTGCCGGAGATGACCTCGTAGGCGCCCTTGCCCTTCCTTGACTTCTCCGCCCCGCCTACGCCGCTCGTCAGGTTGGCCTGCGGGTCGAAGTCGACGAGAAGCACCCGCTTGCCGGAGCGGGCGAGGTAAGCGCCGAGGTTGATGACGGACGTCGTCTTGCCGACGCCGCCCTTCTGGTTGACGAATACTATTGTCCTGGACATCGCTCGTCCTTGGTGTGCATTTGTAGCGAAGGATAGCACGGAAAGAAAAGAAAGGGCTATGGGCGGGAGGCTATGGGATGTCAGGAGAGATCTGGGGCTCCCCTTGTCGGCCATCTGCCTCACCGCTACACTCGCGGCGTCAGGTCGGCAAAGTCGGCATTTTTTTATGGTCAAGGCGGAGGGGGGCGGATGGACAAGGCTGCATTCGAACGGTTCGAGAAGATCCGCGACGAATTCAAGCACCGCGTCGAAGTATGGACAGCTGCACTTCCGGGACTCGGCGACGCCCAGCGCGCCCTGGCGGCGGAACTCGGCGAGGACGATTACACCATCGAGACACCGATAGTCTATAATCGCGCACTCGACGACATCGGTCCGGGTGCTGCCGTTTCCTGGGTCGTCGTTGCCGACAATCCGGGCAAGCGGGAGCAGGAAGCCGCCTCGAACCGCTACCTCGTCGGCCGCTCCGGCCAGGTCGCCGAGCGCTTCTTCGCAAGGGAACTCGGGGTAGACTTCAGGCGCCAGGTCGTCATCATCAACAAGACGCCCGTCCATACTCCAAAGACCGTCCAGCTTCGCAAGCTGGACCTTCGTGATGCCGGGCTCCTC
>PGXR01000303.1 GCA_002839245.1 Spirochaetae bacterium HGW-Spirochaetae-7
CCCACCTCGTCGACGGCCCGAGCGCCAGCCGCGACTATCCTGCCGTAGACCGCTCCGTATCCAGCCGCGGCCCGGAGCACATCAGGGCGGGAGAACGCGCCGGCGAGCCGCCCGACGCAGCCGGGTCCGGCGATGCGCACGACGGCAATGGCCCCCGGTCCGGGAGGCGTGGCAAGAGCGGCAATGTCGTCTTCGATATCGAGATATCCCTTGGCCATGGCGCGAACGATAGCGTGCCTGATGCCTCGTCGACAAGGCGTCGACGCCTCGACAAGGAGTCCACGTGCGATACGATCTCGCAAAATGGCGGACCATGCTTTATACTATGCTGACAAAACGCAGAGACACGTATCAGGAGGAACCATGAAACGCAACTTGACGGCAACGATTGCCGCGATATTGATCGTTTTCGCCTCGGCCCAGGCCTTCGCCCAGCCGCAGGTGAGCGAGAAAAAGGAAATAGCCATTTTCTCGCTAGGCTTCTACGGATGGGACATCCCGCTGGAGACGCTCGGCACCATCGACATCGACATCCAGAGGGTATTCCTCGACCTCGGCAGGTTCACCATCTTCGGCATGGAAAAGCGGTTCTCCACGGGCGCCGTCGATGAATTCATCACCATCCTCAAGAAGATGAAGGAATCGACCTTCGTGCTCCCCGAGAAGTACCAGTTCGGCGAGGCTTTCCTCACCGAAGCCGACTTCAACAAGCTGGTCGGCGCCTTCATCATCGCCGTGCCGGTGGTGACGAGCTACAACAGCCAGTACGTCGACAACAAGGAGTGGCGGACCAACATCAAGACGAACGTCAGTTTCATCGACGTGGCGGACGGTACGATGATCGGCATCGCCAACGTGGAGACGCAGGGCACCAGCCGCGAGACCCAGTACAAGTCGATACGGGACGCGATCGCCGGCATCCCGATGCAGCTGCAGTTCGAGATCCGCAAGGTTCCCCAGTTCCAGAACGTCACCCGCGTCCTGGCTTCGGGCGCGGGCGGAGTCGACCTCCAGCTAGGCTCCAACATGGGCATCAAGAAGGGCGACGAGTACGCCATAATCGAATCCGACAACCTGGAGGGCTTCGTCGACGAGCGCGAAGTCGGCCTTATCGTCATCAAACAGGTCGGCACGACCCGGTCAAAGGGAACGATCCTCTTTTCCAAGGTTCCGGTTGTCAAGGACGTACAGCTGCGCGAGATCCCGCGCCTGGGCGCCGACATCGCGGTGTATGCGCACAGCTACAACTACATCGATGGCGGCGTCGATCTTAAATCCAGCTTCGTCATCGGGGCCCGCGCGGAGATGACCAGGGGATTCTATGAATTAAGGCCCTACATCGCGATACAGGCCATCACCGATACGAGCATGTGGCTGCCGATAAACGCCATAATCGGTGGGGAATACAGCGTATTCCTGCGAAGGCTCGAGTTCGGCGCCCGGGCGGGTCTGGCGGGTTCTACCAATGCCATCATACGCTTGATCGAGGACAAGGTATCGAACAGCGACGACCCCTGGTTCACGCATTACGGCCTTTCGGGGGGAGCGTACCTTTCGTACCTCTTCAGCCGCGACCTAAAGATTTTCGCCGAGGTCCAGGCCGATTACATGCTCGGCATCGCCGATTCGATCATCGGCGGGGCATTCGGGAATTACGGCGGGTACCAGATAGGCATCGGCGCCACCTTCAAGCTCTGACGATGGACGATACCGACATTCGCGGCCTGTCGGCGCAGGACGCCCAGGCCTACGCCTTCGAATTCCTGACCGCGCTCAAGGCGCTCGAGCGCGAGCTCGGCGCCCTGGGCGAAGAACTGGCCACGTGGG
>PGXR01000304.1 GCA_002839245.1 Spirochaetae bacterium HGW-Spirochaetae-7
CGGCGAGGTAAGCGCAATCTTTTTTCAAGCCTGCCAGCACGTGAAAAAGGCCTGTCGGGAAGGTGTTCTTCGGCGTTTCCCTGGTCGCGGCGTAGCCGAGCGCCACCGGGTCCAGGCCGCGGACTATGCCGTCGAGTCCTGCGAGCAGCATCGCCGCGAGAAAAAAGTAAACATTGGCGGTGGCGTCTCCGGTGCGGAACTCGATGCGCGCCTCGCCCTTCTTGAGGTAGCCGGGGATGCGTACCGCGGCAGCCCTGCTGCCCTGCGCGAAGGTCGCCGATACCGGCGCCTCGTAGCCGGCCACCAGGCGGCGGTAGCTGTTGGTGCTCGGGTTGGACCACGCGAGCAGCGACCCGGACAGCGCGTGCGAAAGGACTCCCGCCGTATAGGCAAGCCCGGTATCGGACAGCCCGTACAACCCGTCGCCGGGGAAGACGCTCTTGCCGTCCTTTTCGATGAACTGGTGCACGTGCATGCCGGAGCCGGCGATCTTGTACATCGGCTTAGGCATGAAGGTGACGTACAGCCCCAGCTCGTCGGCTATCGACTTGATGATCCACTTGGACAGGACTACGGCGTCGCCCGCGGCGACAAGCGAAATGAAGTTCAGCTCTATCTCTAGCTGGGAGGCGGCGACCTCGTGGTGGTGGTACTTGACCGGGATGCCGGCACACTCCATAGCCCGCACGGCCTCGTTGCGGAGCTGGCTGTACTTGTCCTCGGGCGCCAGGCGGTGGTAACCCTTGGACAGGCCGAAACGCGGCGCGTCCGCATAGTCGTCGCCAATGCCTTCGGCGCTCTCGACGTAATAGTACGAATGACCGGTGGTCGTCGAGTAGCGGACGTCGTCGAAGACGTAGAACTCCAGCTCGACGAGCATCTTGATGTCGTCGCCGGCGCCGCTCGCCCGAAGCGCTTCCATGGACTTCCTCGCGACCGTGCGCGGATATTGCGCGAAAGGCTGCCCGTCTGTCGTCCAGACGTCGCAGAAAGCGTGCAGGATCTTGAAATCGTCCTGCAGCTCGACGAAGCCTGTCGACAGGTCGGGAATCGCGACCATGTCGCTCTTGTGCACCTGGGCGTAGCCGAAGTTGCTGGCGTCAAAGCCGATGCCGTTCTTGAGGACCTTTTCGCTGACATAGTCGCGCGGCAACGATACCGAATGAATCGCGCCGTTGATGTCGACGACCAGGAGCGACAGGTAGTCGATACCCGAAAGATCGCCTGAATACTTGGACAGCTTCATGCTCGTCTCCTTAGCGTTGGGGAAGGCGTTGTCGCCCTGCGGGTCCGGAACGAACCCTTTCGTCGATTCTAATCCTGGCTCAATAGTTGCGCAAGACGTCTGCGCAACGGGTAATTCATTCTTCGATACATCGTTTCATATAACAAAATATCATACGACTTGGCTGCTGTTTCCCCCGGCCCGTTCCGAGGCCATCGTTTCGAGGTCGGCTCTCGAATACTCGTACGCCGAGCCGCAATTGTGGCAGACCGCGGTAAAAGGGAATGGCCCGTTGGCCGCCATGTCGTCGAGCTCCGAGCCGGGCAGCGACGCCATGTAGGAACCGAGCCGTTCCTTGGAGCAGCTGCAGTTGAACCTGGCGGGCTTCTCGTCAAGATGGTTGTAATCGAAGAAGGGGAAGGAGCGCAGGCAGACGTCGAGGCGCGTGGCTCCCGTCGCGAACGTCTCTCCAAGGGAATTCATGCCGTATACGAGGCGCTCCACGCGGTCGAGGGCTTCGCCGCTCGCGCCTGGCATCGCCTGAAGGAACAGGCCGCCCGCGCCGGCCACCCGTCCTTCGGCGTCGAAGTCCAGCCCGACG
>PGXR01000039.1 GCA_002839245.1 Spirochaetae bacterium HGW-Spirochaetae-7
CCGCCGAGGCTCCGCATTGAAACGGTTTCAGAAAACGCCAGGCCAACCCGCCATTCGGCTTCCCAACCCGTGTTTTCGTCAATGGAACCGTCGGCTGTATCGTCGGGGACAAGGCTTGATACGATGGAGCCAGACTTGTCCAGCGCCTGAGCGCCAGTCACAGAAGGCGGTATCGCGTCATTGCCCACGGTGAAGCGAAGCGAAGCGGATTCACCCATCCTGTTGCCGCTCGCATCGGCAAGGTCGCCGGAAACAATCAGCCTGTACTCGGTCGCCCAGACCCAAGGCGCCAGTGGTAGAAACACCGCCGTCTCTCCGTCGGGATCGAGCCGCCAGACACCGGAAATTGCTGGCGAAAAAGACATGCAGCCCCGGAACGACGCGGAATCGACCTGTTCGGAGAAGGATACTGATACTGAATCCAGGACTCCCGCGAGCATGCCGCCGCGTTCGGGTATGGTCGACAGTACGGAAGGCCGGCCGTCTTCCGGCCTGGTGGAAAACCGGCCTTCAAGCACGTCTTCCAGCGAAACGCCCCGCGGGTTCATGGCACCCGCTCCAACGGTGACGCGAAAATCGGTATTCCCGCGGAGCGCGATACATGGCTTGAAGAAAAGAGTCGCGCCGACCCAGGAGAACGTCCCGGCTACCGCGGCCCCGTTCCCTGTCATCGAGAACGCGTTCTCGACACTGACGCGGTCAGGCTCCCCGGAGAACGAGACGCTCACGGACAGGTCGCCGCCGCTTTCGAACCGTCCCGTTCCGGGAGTCCAGCCTACGACGCTGAATGACTGGTTCCTGAGAATGTCGCACGAGAGGCAAGCAGCCGCCGAGACCGCGGCCGCGAGCATCGCGGCGAACCGAATCGGCTTGACCCGCGCGCTCATTCCTTTGCCACCAGGAGGAGCGACACTTCCCTTTCAAGGTAATGTCCTGAACCGCTTGTGACCCCGCCGGGACCTCCAGGTACGGACAGCTTGTAATACTTGTCTGAAATCGGGTCGCTCCTGCGAAGGCCTTCCCAAGTCAGCGTCACCGTATCGTCCGAAAACCACACCACGCTCCTGAGTCTTGGCGCTGGCAACGACCCGGGAAAGAAAGGAACCAACGTGATTTGTCCGGAGGCGGCGACTTTTGCAAGCACGTCGAAGCGGCCAGTAAAGTTGAGCGTCAGCGAGAGCAACCCTTCCGGAGCGACTCCGACTGAAACGGGGAGCGTGGAAAGGTTTCCGACATCATCCAACGTTTCTCCGGCAGCCGCCGTTGCTCGAAGCACACGCAGGAAGGGGACAATCGGCGTGAAGCGCTCCCGGTATTCCTCGACCATGCAAATGCCTGACGCGTCCTTGACGTCAGTCGATACGGCAAGCGTATGCGACTTCCCGGGTTCCCAATCCTGCTCGGGCGTATAGACGACGAGATTTGGCGTTACGACGTCGACATGTCCCGATTCTCCTGATTCGAGGCGAACTCCGGAAAGTACGCTCGAGGCGTCGACAGCCTCGGAAAAGAGGATCGCGATGGAATGTCCGGTATCTACTCCCCCGAGGCCTGAGCCTATTTCCACCCAGGCACCGATGCCGCGCACGACCGCGTACGTCCTGACTACCGAGGGAGCGGTCCTGTCCAGGTCGGTCACGAAAGACGCCTTTTCTTCCATTGCCAATGGTGAGCCGTCTATGGCCCGGGCAATTTTCTCGAGAGTCCAGCGGTAGACTGAACAAGGCTCAAGCCGCTCGTCCGGAACGATGGTGGCTATGGTCGCCGAAGGATCCCACACCATGTCGAAACCGGCCGATGGACTCAGGCTGAAGGCATCAAGAACCGAGCCGCTGTCCATCGCTTCGGAGAACCGAAGTTCGATCGCCGCATCGCCTTGGCCGTGCACGCCGGTGGACTGGCCGTCGGGAGGCCAGTAGCATGCGAGGACCGGCATCATCGACGCCCGGACGGCGTAGAAAGGCAGGTCGATGGAAAGCCGCGCTTCGCGCCCGCCCGCTGTCCCTATGGAGCCTTTGATGAGCAGCCGGTAGCGCAGCCCCGGATCCCATGGCTTCACCGGCTTCCAGGTGAATCCCCAACCGCTCCAGCTGAAGTCGCCCTCGACTGCGCCGGCGGCAGACTCCACCGAAAAAGCCCTTTCAGCCTCAAGCCTGATAGGCTCCTCGGAAAAATCAACCGATATGAAGGCTTCGCGGGAATCGAGCACGGCATTCGCCTCGTGCGGTTCCAGCGTCACGGTCACCGGGCGAAGGTCAACGAGGCCGCACGAGGCGGCCTGCAAACCGATGGCAAGCCAGACGACAGCCGAAAACGTACGATTACTTCGATACTGCCACACGATCACCCTCCCTGAGCTCCGGTTTCGGCCTTTCCACGATGACGTCCCCATCGGCGATACCGGAGAGCACCCTCCTGTCCTCTCCAACGGCCTCGCCGAGCTCGACCCGCCTCTCGTCCACCACTCCGTTCGCCACGACGAATACAGTTCCCGAACCGTTGGCAAGGCCTGCAACGGCCGCTTCCGGCACAACCGCAACACGCCTCGACTCTCCCGCAGCCACAACGATCCGGGCGAACATGCCCGGCTTGAGCCTTCCTTCCGGGTCGCGTATCGAAACGCGAACCATGAACGAACCCGTCCGGGAATCGGCTACCGGCGATACGAGGCTGACGGTTCCGACGTACTCCGTTCCGGTCGCATCGACTCGCACTTTGGCTTCCATGCCTCTGGAAAGCCTTACCGCTTCAGCCTCCCTCACTGGAGCGATGGCGTACAGCGAGGCGACATCCATGATGGTCACAATCTTGTCGTCATGCTTCACGCGCTCCCCTACTTCGAGGTACCGCGCTCCGATGACGCCGGTTACCGGTGCGGCCACCCTGAGTTCTGCAACAGAAAGCCTGGACGCCTCCAATTCATTGCGCGCGGCATCAAGGATGGCAGAGGCGGCGGCCCGCTCTGCCGAAAGCGCCGCCGTCGCCAGCCGCATCAGGGAACGCCCGCGTTCCGTCCGATCCGGTGGGACCGTCATGCCGCCGCTGCGGAGGTCGTCATCCCGCAGGCCTATCATGCTTATCTCGAGGTCCGCCTCCATGATGGCTATCCGTTCCTTTTGGGATTCGAGGGAAAACCGGCCGGAGCGTACCGCTTCCATCGTCAAGCCGCCGGCCGCTAGCAGCGTTTCCTGGTCGGCTAGCTTGCGCTCGGATTCCGAGAGCTCTCTTCTTGCCTGGGCCAGCTCCAGTTTCGCCTTGTCTATTCCTCCAAGGCGCGACTCTACCGCGAACCGCCCTTCAATCAGGCGGGCATCCGCAAGCTGCAGCGCCGCGAACGCCTGAGCCAAGCCGTTCTCCGCCCGCCCGACCGCCAGCGTCAGCTGAGGATTCCGCAGGACCGCGACGAGCGAACCGGCGTCGACCCGATCGCCTTCCTGAAAAGGCAGGGTCTCGATTACAGCTTCCTGCGGAGAATAGACATCGACCTTGACGACAAACGACAGGCTGCCGAAACCGTTCACCTCGTCTGGCACGAGCACTGACTTTACGACGGTAGCCTTGACCGTCACGATCGATTCCTCGGTAGCGGAAGCTTCGCCTTTGCACGAAGCAAAAAGGACCGCAAGCACGAGTCCCGCGATGGCGGTACGGCTGCACTGTTTCATTTCCCGTACCCAGAGTCGCTCTCAGGTTGGTCGGGAAAGCGACAGTTCTCTATGAAAGCGGGCAGGCTCCCCGGCGCCAGGTCGAGGAGCTTTTCAAGTCCTCTTTCGGCGGCAATGATTGCCACGACAGCATCGACGAGTTCCACTTCCTTGGCAGCGCCGGCCAAATCGGCCTCCACCGCGTCCGACCTGATAGCCTGACCAAGGGACACCTTCAGGCTGACTAGCTGCATCCTGGCTTCAGCCAAGGCAAACGCATCGGCACATATTTCCCGCTTTTCAAGGGCGTTCAGGTAGGCGTTCACGGCAGCCTTGGCCGCCCTTTGAACCGATGCGACGGCTGCCGAATATTTTTCTTCCTCGAGGCTCGAGGCAAGAGCCGCGCCTCTCACCCCCATGGCTTTGGAGGGATTGGGCAGAGCCTGCAAACGAAGGCTCGTCCCCGCGTTATGGTCTGAAGGAATATCGCCCCCTCTGTTCGCTCCGATGCTTCCGCTCAGGTAGGGGCCTGAAAAGTCGACGGTCAATCCGAGCGACCACGAAGCGCGGGTCAAGGGAAATCGCGTACCGCCGAATTGCCCGCTGGCTTTGAGGCCGATTGTTGGCAACCAGGCGCTTGCGGCGGCCTTTGCCTCGGCACGCTTCCTGTAAAGGCTCTGTCTGGCTGCTTCCAGTTCCGGCGAGCGTTCGACTACGGCGGAAATCAACCTGGGTTCATCCAGCGGCAGGCCTGCCCTCTCACGCCCCGGCGACTCCGAAAGTTCTGGAAGGATGCCCACGCCCAAGGCCTCGGCCAGCTCCGAGCAGGCTATCGCCAAGGCCAGCTCCGATTCCGCGCTCCTCAGCCTTTGGTCCGACAGGCTCATGTCGGCTTCTAGCAAGTCTGAAGGCTTTGCCAGACCAAGGCTGACCTCCGTTGCCAGTATGTCGCGTTCCGCTTCCGTGGATTCAAGCGAGGCGCGCTCGATGCCGAGCCGGAGGCGGGCGGCCACGACCGACCGATACGCCGTGACGGCTGCCTCGGCCGTATTGCGGACTGCCCTTTCGAGTTCCGCCTTTGCCAGGGCCAGCTCCGACGCTTCGAGCATACGTGTTGCATGCAGCCTGCCACCGTCCCAGACAGGCTGGCCAACGCTGACCGACAAGGTTTTCGTGAACGAATCAGGGCCATGCAGCGCCAGCCGTTCATCGCTTCCCGCGCCCAGTTCAAGGGTCGGCATGAAAGCCCGGAAACCGAGCTTCCATGCTCCGTCGCGCAGGGCTATGCTTTCCCGTTCCGCCCTGAGTCCAGGCGCGTTGAGGACTGCCATTTCCGCAGCCTCGGCGGCGCTTATCGCTCCTGGCCCGCCTGCCATCGGCCCAATGTTCACCTCGACCGTGGCAGAATCCAGTGCTTCCGTTCCGGCTGCAAGGCTGGAACACGATGCTAGAAACAGGGCGAGCAGCGCGGGCATCATCACGGCGCATCCTTGATCAAGGCCATAAGCCCCGCAGCTGCCTTGTGGGCGACCGATTCCTCAGGCAGTATCGCCAGCGCCGCGCCCAGGTCAGATACGGTACCCTCGTGGTCGCCGGCTGCCCAGCGCAACGATGCCCTGTCCGCGAACGCCAGCCCCGCGTCGCCCGCTGCTGCGATGGCGCGATCGAGGCTGGCCATGGCAGAGGCGCTGTCGCCCGTCCACAGCGCGATTCCGGCCATCAGCCGCAAGGCGGCTACGCACGAGGGTTCTGCAGACAGCAGCATTTCGCACGTCATCAGGGCATCGTCGTCCCTGCCTGCCGCACGGAAAGCGCGCGCCAGCCACAGGGCCGCTTCTCCTGACCGTGGAGAAAGCGCTACCCCCCGCTCGAGTGCCGCTATTGCCGTTTCATCGTCACCGGAAAAATACGAAGCCTTGCCGAGCATGACGATGGCAGGAAGGAACGATTTTTCAGCGTCGAGTGACTGGCTCGCCAAATCGGCAGCGCCTTTGAAATCTCCGGCGTCATAGGCTGCGGCCGCGCGGGCATACGCACCCAGCGCTTTCTCCATCGAATAGGTCATCGTTTTGGACGTCGGGCTCGAGCCCGGTGAACATCCGCAAGAAACGGCAAATGCGGCGGTGGACAGCGCCATGGCACGCACGAATCGGCAAGCCTCCTCGTGCATTCCTCACCGCCCGGCGATATATCGAAGCCGCTCGGCCGACCTGCCGACCGAGGTGCCTCTGCGCTCGAGCAACCAAGCCCTGACTTCGGCTACGGCGCACAGGCTACGCAGCGCGCCAACTGCGTACAGCGTCGCCGGATTGTCGGCGAGCCCGAGTACAGGCAGCATAGCCTCCAGCACTGCTGGATTCTCTGTCTCGAGCGTCAGCCTGATTATTGACTCTATTTCCGCCGGTACGAGAACCGAGCCGCTGTCAGACGGCTCAAGCCCGTAGGAAATGGCAATCATCGCGCGTGCGCCTCCGGCCAGGGGGCCTTGCGGAGCCAGGGCAATGCAACGCTGGGCAGAATCGCGCATCAGATCTGCTTCGTCCTGTGACAGGGCGAAACCGTACCAGTAGCCGGGAAGCAACGAGTATCTCGACTGCAGCAGGGCATAGCTCTCGAGTGCGGCAGACGCCGCTCTTTCTATGCGCAAAGTCGAAGCCAACTCCATCCATCGAGCGAAGGAGTCAGGCTGGTGGTCGCGTTCAGGCAACTTCCGCAGCGCGGCCAAGGTGCCTTCCCAATCGCCCGCAACGAAAGAGCGTACCGCCTTCATGGCGTCCGTTGCCTCGGTCCCATCATGACTGCCGGTAGCCGAGTACCCGGACTCCAGACCGGCTATGCGCTCTTCAAGCGTGCGGGAATCGACTTGTCCGAGGTCGAAGGCGTATGCCAGATCCTTGTACGCGGCTATGACGGCGCCGGCAAGGTCACCGGCCTTCATGCGCAAGCCGGACTCGAACAGGCCGTACCCGTTCTTGTAGCCGCCACGGCGCTCAGCCTCCGCCAGGCTGGCCAATGCGCTGGATATCGAGTCATCGGTGCGCGCAGATGTCGTCGACACGGAGGAAAGAACATTCCCCGGTGTCTGCGCCACCCGTACGGAACATCCAGACACCGCAAGAACAATCGATACGACAAGCAGCAGCAAGTCGGGCATGGCGCCTCCCCTCACCGAATCGACGTCGGTAGAAGCATTGGCGCTTGCGTTTGGAATGGACGAGAGTTATTATTCGAACGGATCGCAGTATCACCCAGAGGAGGATGCAATGGCTGGAAAATTCGAATGGTTCAAGGACAAGAAGGACAAGTTCCGCTTCAGGCTAAAATCAGGCAACGGCCAGATAATAGCCGTCAGCGAGGCTTACGAGTCCAAGGACTCCTGCATGAACGGCATCGAAAGCGTCAAGAAGAACGCACCCGATGCTCCCGTTGTCGAAGTAGCCGGCTGAGTCGCCCTCCGCTCCAGAACGCTACCCGGCCGGGCGTCAGGCGAACTTGACCGTCCAGCCGGGAAACTCGGCGAGAATGGCTGCCTTGAGGTCGCGGTCTATGGAATCCTTCATCATGTCGTTGATGAGACTGCAGGCGGGGCATTCCGCCGAGGTCGGGGCTGCATAGTTCATGTACGCGACTATGGTCTTGTCAGCGGCGTAGTAGGTCATCTTCTTCACCAGTCCCAGTTCCGCCAGGCTCAGTTCCGACTGAGCCTCCTTGACGTTCGCAAGTATCTCGTCGAACTTCTTGCTTATCGAAAGGTCCAGTTCCATTTACGCTTTCTCCTTATCGATGAAGCCCGGTAAAAGCTTCATGATGGCCTCTAGATTGCCCTTGATCTCCCCCTTGGCGGGATTCGCGTGCACGAAGAATGTCTTGGTGCCGGGAAATGCACAGAAATGCTTGAGGCTCGCGGGATCCGGCAAGGCATCGAGCAGCTTCTCCAGATCGGCCGACAGATCCGCCCCCCTCCACAAGATCACGAAATTCCTGCCTCCCTCCGAGACATCGAGGCGTTTCATCGCTTCGAGCCCGTCAATGTTGGCTTTCTTGAGCTGCGACAAGGCGACGACATGACCTTCTCCTCGAAGCTTTTTTTTCGTGAACACGTTTAGGAAGAAGCGGTCACGGATACCCAGGGCAAGGGAAAACGGCAAGTACAGCAATGAATGCCTGGGGCTGAGCGTTATCGTACCCTTGGCGTTGATATACGGAGCCGGCAGGGCGTAGGTGAAATTGTAACCGATGGCACCGCCGATGTTGACGTAGTTGGAGCTGATAGGCTTGAGCGCCGCCTCCAGGTCCTTGGAAAGCGAAGACACTATCCAGCGGTTCTTCCTGGTTCCGTAGAAATAATTCCCGGTAGCCAGGGCAGCCAGGATGATGATCGCGGTGAGCAACAGGGGATTCATGCCGTTCCTTCTTTCGTGCGGTTCAATTGGTTGCCAGGAAGTCGGCCACGAGGCCCTTCGTGTCAAGCCTGGCCAGGTCGTCGCGGTTGTGCAAGCCGACCGGCAGGAACTCGAATTCAAACAGGGGCGACGAGGCGAGGCGCTTGTCAAGCGACCAAGGGGTCGTGGAGACGCCGCGCTTGTTCAGGCACAGGCCCGACAACGGTATATGTATGCGGTCAAGTTCGTCCTTGATGCGCAACCCTTCCGAGACGGACAGCGCGTCGGGATTGAGGACCACCGCCATGTAGCTTTCCTTGCCGAAAAGGGATGCCAGCCCCGCGAGGCGACGCTTGATGGAACCGAGCTTGCCGTAGACCTTGTCGTCATCCTTGTCGACGCAGCTCGAGGCGACCGGGGATTCGGGGTTTATCCTGGTGATCGACGACCGTTTCCGGAGGATGTGCTCCCTCAGCTTTGTCAGCTCCATTATCCACATGTTCGAAATGGCAGGCATCGCCAGAAAGCGCAAGGACAGGGCCGTAGGCGGGGTATCGTAGACAACGTAGTCATAAGCGTCGGCGAGTTCGCACCGTATATGCTCTATGGCCCAGAGCATGGCGTATTCCTCGGTTCCGGGAGAATACTTCATGATGTCGAAGAACGAATCCAGGTTGAGCGTCAGGTTGTACGAGTAAATGGCCTTCATCTCGTCGCGGCTTTCCTTGAGGTAGCGCTCGACCCACGAGTTGAGGTCTATCTCCAGGGCGAACAATCCCTGCTCCACCTGCGTCGGCGTATCGGTGAGGCTGGTTCCCAGGACGTCACCCAGGTTGTGGGCAGGGTCGAGGGAGGCTATGAGAACGCGTTTGCCTGAGCGGGCGAGCGAAAGCGCGAAGGCGGCCGACGTCGTCGTCTTGCCTACGCCGCCCTTGCCAAGGAAAAATGCATTGGTTTTCATGTCAGCTCCTACATTACCGAATCCGGCATGATCATCAATCGATTTCGAGCATTCCCATCAGCGAGCCGATGGGATCCTGGGCCATGTCGGTGCGGGCTAGCATGATGACCAGTTCCCGTTCCATGTACGGAAGCAGTTCTATCGCTATCGGTACCGGCGGCGACGGCATGCCCACGAAACCGCCGAGTATAAGCAGCGAAAAAATGTTCTCGAGTTCCTTGAGTTCGAACTCGAGCATGCTCGAGGCTTTCTCCCTGTTGATCTGTAGCAATGTCCTCAGGACCATGCGTATTTTCAAAATAAACGAGGACATCGACCCTCCATCCGTGTTCACGAAAACCAGTGTACTGAATTACGTGTTGTTCGTCATGCGGTTCAGCGTGGAATCGGGTAAAAAAAAACAGGCACCGGACCATTGCGGCCCGGTGCCATCGCTTTAAAGCCTTAGGCAGCTACCTTGCCACCCTTGTAGTTCTTGTAGAACGCGACAACCATGATGAAGTTCAGGATGAGCATGAACAACGTGATTCCACCGACGGTCGCGCCGGTGATGACGCTCATGACTTTCGACATGTCTTTGAAGAATGTCGGGATCACGATTATCTCATACCAGATGAGGGCGACGGTCACCGTTACCCAGAGGAAGATGGCGGGAATGAGGACGGCCATCGTGTACTTGGGGTTGAGCTTGTTCTTGACCCAGACGGCTACCGTCAGCATGACGACAGAGGCCAGGAGCTGGTTCGCGCCGGAGAACGCCGGCCACAGCACGGTGTATCCGCCGGAACGGGCGAGGAAGATGCCGACAAAGGCTATGATGAACGAGGCTACCCACTTGTTGTTGAAGAAACCGTAGGCACCGGGATTCTTCGCCTTCATCGGGAGCGCCATCTCCTGGACGATGTACCTTCCGAGGCGGTTGGTCGTATCGAGGGTGGTCAGCGCGAAGGTCGACACCCAGACGGCCGCGAACAGCGTCATGAAGTTCATCGGGAGGAAGGGCAGCTGGGTGCTGACCATCTTGGCGAATGACTGGACGAAGCGGGGAATCGCAGGGGTGGCCATCAGCTTGTCACCGAGCGCGGCGAAGCCGAAGGCGGCGATGGAGATGACGACGAGGGTCGACAGGAAACCTTCTACGAGCATGGCGCCGTAGCCGACGAACATCGCGTCGGATTCCTTGGCGAGCTGCTTGGAGCTGGTGCCGGAAGCTACCAGCGCATGGAAGCCCGAGAGGGCGCCGCAAGCGATGATGAGCGGTACGGTCGGCCAGAACGGAGAGGGCTGTCCGCCGATAAGCTTGGGGGCCCACGTGGTGTATATCGGGATGGAGTCGAGACCCTTCATGCTCAGGAGAGCCGCGATGCCGCCCGCAAGAAGGCCGAAATAGAGGAAGAACGACGACAGGTAGTCGCGAGGCTGCAGGAGGAGGTTCACCGGCAGCGTGGACGCGAGGACGATGTAGATGAAGATGATCAGGAAGTAGATGTCCTTGCTCCACTTGACGGTGAACATGTTGCCGGCATAGAAGGCGACGCCGATCAGAAGCAGGCCGATGACGCTGCCCCAGCCGAGGCCGAGCTTTGTCCGGTACATGAAGAAGCCGGAGATGACTGCGGCTACGCAGAAGAAAACGAAAGCGAAGAAGACGCGTCCGTCGGTAGCGAACTGGCCGGCGACGATGTCTCCGAAAGCTGCGACGACGAGGATGCAGAGGAACAGGATGAACCAGCCGAAGGTCTTGCCGGCCTTCTTGCCTATAAGGTCCTGGGCCACGAACTGCATCGAGCGGCCATCGTAGCGGACGGAAGCGGCCAGGGCGAGGTAGTCATGGATGGCGCCGAGGAAGACGTTGCCGAACCATATCCACAGCAGTCCGGGCAGCCAGCCCCAGGCTACGGCCATCGCGGGGCCGGTGATTGGACCCGCTCCGGCGATCGAAGCAAAATGGTGGCCGAACAGGACATACTTGTTCGACGGTATGTAGTCGACACCGTCGGACAGACGTTCAGACGGCGCTGCGGGGGCCTTGCCGCTCTGCAGAACCTTGTCACGAATGGTTTTCCCGTACGTAAAATAGAAAACCAGATAGAGAGCGATCGCGAAAAGCGCGATAATTGTTGTCATGCGCCTTCCTCCTTGGGTTGTGGGGTTTGATCAGTACGGGCCTCATCATAAAACCGCTTACTGAGGTTGTCAACGATTTTGATAATAAAAGCTAGACTTCAAAATGACGCCGTGAATAAGCAGGAAGGCCGGCGGCCACCATCCGGACTATCGCACCGTCATCCAGCCTGAACCCCCGGACGCCAATAGTCGGTCCTGTTCTCGTCCTCGAAGCCGCGGGAGCGGTACAGCGCGATCGCGGTGAAGTTCCCGATATCCACCTCGAGCTTGACCGAGTCGGCGCCGCGCCTGGCGAGCACGACCAGCATCGCGTCAAGGATTGATCCCCCGAAACCGCGGTTCCTCAGGGCTGGCACCACGCCGAGACCGTGTATCCAGTAGACGCCTTCCTCGCAGGCAAGGCTCGCCATGCCTACCGGGCCTTCCGCAGCCCGGGCGATGTACTGCTCCCGCTCCTTGTCTGAAAGCTCGGCCACGGCAAAGGCGCGGGCATCCTCCAGCCGGTCGTCGAAAATGACCGCGGCAAGCTCTGCAGCCTCTTCGATTTCTTCGCCCGAAACCGGAACGAGGCGCAGGCTCGCCGGTGCATTGATCTCCGCAAGTCCCTCCCGGCCGATGCTCATCCTGTATTCCGAGCGGTCGAGGGTCGCTCCTAGAGTAGACGCTATCGCGGCGCTCGAAGGGGAGCGACTTTCACAGACGAGCAGCACCGACTGGATTCCGGCGGCCACGAGGTCCGCGGCGAGGCCGCCATACAACTGCTTGAATATACCTTGCCGCCGGAATACCGGCGCTACGCATGCGCTTATCTCGCCCTCCTGCCGTCCGGGCGCGAAAACGCGGGCGGCCCCGGCAAGAAGGTCGCGGGAGCAGGCCGGCAGCCTGCCGGCGTTGATATCGTCGGGAGCTTCCGCCCACGCGAGCCGCCAGGCCGCGAACTTCGGATCGGCGTTCAGGTGCGTGTCGAAATGAACGCAGGGATCGAAGCCGTCGTAGGCGGAACAATCGGCTATCAGGTCCTCGACAGCCTTGCGCCCGGCCGGCGACAGGGCGATGCATTCTTCAAAACGTATTGCCAGGCAGACGGTCACAATTCGCCTCCCCTTATGCGCTCCACTTCGTCGCGCAGCAGCGCGGCGCCTTCGAACTCCAGGTTCTTGGCCTTCTCGAGCATCTCGCGCTCGAGCCGCTTTATGAGAGCCGCCTTCTGGTCGGGCACGAGGAGGTTGTACGCGGACTTGATGGTCTCGAGCTCCGTCGAGGTGGCGTCGATCTTTTCTTCCTTGTGCCGCTGGAGTATGTCGTGTATGGCTTTCTTGATGGTCGTCGGCGTGATGCCGTGTTCTTCGTTGTAGGCAGTCTGCCTGGTGCGACGCCGGCTGGTCTCCCCTATCGCAGTCGTCATCGCGTCGGACATGCGGTCGGCGTACATCACGACGACGCCTGCGGCGTTGCGCGCGGCCCTCCCGATTATCTGGACGAGGCTCGTGGCTGAACGCAGGAAACCTATCTTGTCGGCATCGAGGATGGCGATGAACGAAACCTCCGGGAGGTCGATGCCCTCGCGGAGGAGGTTTATGCCGACAAGCACGTCGTACTCACCTGTGCGCAACTGCGTCAGAATCTCGACGCGCTCGATCGTCTCCACCTCGCTGTGTATGTAGCGGACCTTGAGCGACAGCGAACCCAGGTATTCCGAAAGTTCCTCTGCCATCCTCTTGGTCAGCGTCAGAATGAGGCTGCGCTCACCCAGGGCATTGCGCTTCTTTATCTCGGCGTAGATGTCCTCCATCTGGCCCTCGCTCGGGCGCACGATTATCTCCGGGTCGACGAGGCCGGTCGGCCTGATCAGCTGCTCGACGACCCGGGCTGACTTCGCAGTCTCGGTGACGCCAGGCGTCGCCGAGACGTAGACGACTGTTTTCGTCAGTTTCTCGAACTCGTCGAACTTGAGCGGACGGTTGTCCATGGCGGAAGGCAGGCGGAAGCCGTAATCAACCAGGTTCTGCTTGCGCGACCGGTCCCCCGCGTACATGGCGCCGACTTGCGGAAGGCTGACGTGCGACTCGTCGATGAAGGTCAGGAAGTCGTCGGGGAAGTAGTCGAGCAGCACCGACGGACGCTGTCCCCTGGCGCGGCCCGACAGCGGTCCCGAGTAGTTCTCGATGCCGGGGCAGTAGCCCATTTCCTCGAGCAGCTCGATGTCGTACTCGACGCGGGTCTTGAGCCGCTGCGCCTCGACTATTTTTTTCTGCGACTGCAGTTCATCGTAACGCTCGGCGAGTTCCGCCTTTACTCCGGCGAGCGCCCTCTGGACCATCGTCTCGGGCATGACGAACTGCTTGGCCGGGTAGATGACGGCCGCGTCGAGCTCTTCGAGGACCTGGCCAGAAACCGGGTCGAAACGCCTGATCCGGGTCACCCGCTCGTAGTCGAGCTCGATACGGTATGCTTCCTTGGCATAGGCCGGGTATACCTCGATGACGTCTCCCCTGATCCTGAAACGGCCTCGATCGAGCACTGCGTCGTTACGCTCGTACTGCAGCGTTATCAGCTCGCGCTTGAACGCCTCCGGGTCGAGGTCCTCCCCCACTACCGCGCCCACCTTCATTTCCCGGTAGACTTCGGGCGTCGCGAGGCCGTAGATGCACGATACGGTGGCGACAATTATCACGTCGCGCCGCTCCATCAGGCTCCTCGTCGCCGAAAGCCTGTGCCGCTCTATCTCCTGGTTGATGTCCGCGTCCTTTTCTATGTACAGGTCGCGGGTTGGCACGTAGGCCTCCGGCTGGTAGTAGTCGTAATACGACACGAAGTACTCGACCGCGTTGTCGGGAAAGAAATCCTTGAATTCCCTGAACAACTGGGCGGACAGCGTCTTGTTGTGGCTGACGATGAGCGTAGGCTTCTGCACCGACTCTATCACCTTGGCCATCGTGAAGGTCTTGCCCGAGCCTGTCACCCCCTTGAGGGTCTGGAAGCGGTCGCCGCCCCTGATGCCCGCGACCAGGGCCTCGATGGCCTGCGGCTGATCCCCTGCCGGCTCGAACGGTGAAACGACCTTGAATGCTTTCATTATTCGCACCCTTTCCGTATCGCCGACTCGCCTATCGCCCGCGCCGCGGCCTCCAGACGCTCGAGCGCTACCGATCCGAAGCTGACGCGCAGGTGGCCGTCCGGCGGAATGCCCTTCTCGTGCCTGAATCCCGACTCCGCGGCGACGGCCAGGCCCCGGAGCGCCAGGTCGGCGGTGATCGCGCCAGCCGTAGCGCCTGCTGGCAGGGACAGCCACAGGTTGATTCCGCCGGTCGGTTGCCGCCACGACATGCCGGTTGCGCGGTACGGTTCCAGGGCCGCGCAGAAGACGGCGGCGGCCTGGCTGTACCGCGAACGAACGGCGGGCAGGTGGGTATCGTAACCGCCGCTGGACAGGAATCTTTCGAGTACCCGCTGCATGAGGCCATTCGACGAAAGGTCGATGGCGCGCTTGCCCGCCTCCACCCTGTCGCGGAAGGCAGAGGCCGACTCAAGGCACGCTATGCGCAAGCCGGGCATGACCGTCTTGGAGAAGCTCTTGACGTGGAAAACCCTGCCATCGCGGTCATACGACCGCACCGACGGGGGACAGACCCCGTCGTACGCAAGCTCCGAAAGCTGGTCGTCCTCCACGATGAAAAAACCATGGAGGGCGGCCATGCGGGCCAGGCGTTCCCTGTCCGGCTGAGCGTATACCGAGCAGGTGGGATTCTGGAAGCTTGGATTGACGTAGACGAGCCTCAGTGGCCTCGCTGCAGCGAGGCGCTCCAGGGCGTCCAGGTCCAGGCCCTCGTCACCGACGGGTATGGACTCGATCCTCGCCCCCGCTGCCAGAAACGAGTCGCGAGCTCCGCGATAACCCGGCGATTCAATCGCCGCGACGTCGCCCCTGCGCAACAGGACGCGGGCGACCAGGTCGAGCCCCTGCTGGGCGCCGGAGACGATGTGGACGTCGTCGGGATCGGCCTCCGCGCCGCGGAAGAGGCACAGCCGCGAGGCCAGGGCTTCGCGGAGCGGCCGGTAGCCGGCGGCGTCCTGGTAATCGAAAGCGCATCCGCCGTCGATGTCCACCGCCTCGGCCAGGAAGCGCTTGACCGCGTCCAGGGGGTACAGCGACCGGGGCGGCGCGTTGGCGGCCAGATCGACGACGGACTTGCCATCGCAAGCGGCGGGAAGCCTCCCGCGCGCCTTCGCCTCCCGGGGCGACGCCGCACCCGAAACATAGGCTCCCGATCCCGCCCGGGACTCGACGAGCCCCTCGTTCGACAGGATGCGGTAGGCTGCGACTATCGTCGCCGGATTGACGCCCAGCTCGTCGGAAAGCTTGCGTACCGAAGGCAGCTTGTCGCCGTCCCGGAACTCTCCGTCGGCTATCTTTGCCCGCACGGCGTCCGCGGCCTGCACGTACAATGGTGAGTCGTCGTCTTTGAACAACCTCAGGCCAAGATCCATCGATACTCCTTGACAAATAATACAGTTAATAATACAGTTTTCAACACAGTTTATAATACGGTAGGCAGCATGACCGATGCGCCGGGCGATCGGCAATGATCATATTCAGTATACGATATGGAACGGTACGACTGAAAGGGAAATGCACATGGAAGACAGGCAGAGAATAAACAGGGACCTCGCGAGGATGCTCAAGGGCGGCGTCATCATGGATGTCGTCAATGCCGACCAGGCCAGGATTGCCGAGGCCGCGGGCGCCGTGGCGGTAATGGCACTCGAGCGTGTTCCAGCCGACATCCGCAAGGAAGGCGGCGTCGCGCGCCCGCATCGGCCATTTCATCGAGGCTCGCGTCCTCGAAGCCCTGGGTATCGACTACATCGACGAGAGCGAGGTGCTTACTCCGGCGGACGACAAGTATCACATCGACAAGTCGGCTTTCAAGGCGCCATTCGTCTGCGGCGCGAGAAACCTCGGCGAGGCGCTCCGCCGCATCGGCGAAGGCGCGGCCATGATCAGGACCAAGGGCGAAGCCGGAACCGGCGACATCGTCGAAGCGGTCCGTCACCTGAGGGCGATATACGACGAAATCCGCGCGGTCGTCGCCGCCCCGAAGGAGGAGCTGATGACAATCGCCAAGGAACTCGGCGCGCCTTACGCCTTGGTACTCGAGGTCCGCGAGCAGGGCAGGTTGCCGGTGGTCAACTTCTCCGCGGGTGGCGTCGCGACACCTGCCGACGCCGCGCTGATGATGGCTTTGGGGGCCGAGGGCGTATTCGTCGGCTCGGGAATCTTCAAGTCGTCTGATCCTGAACTCAGGGCCAGGGCCATCGTGAAGGCGGTCGCCTACTGGAACGACCCGGCCATGGTAGCAGAGGCTTCGGAGGGGCTGGGCGCGCCAATGCACGGCATAGACACCAGGTCCATCGAGGTCGCGGCCCGTTACACCGAGCGCGGTGAATGACAGCCGACGCCGCCGCCATCGCCGCTGAAAGCATCACCGTCGGCGTGCTTGCGCTCCAGGGCGGCTACGTGGAACACATGGCTGCGCTTTCCCGCATCGGGCAGGTCGTTGCCGTCCCGGTGCGGACGGCCAGTGACCTGGACTCCGTCGACGCCATCATACTTCCGGGCGGGGAAAGCAGCGCGATAGGCCGGCTGCTCGAGGTTTTCGGTCTCATGGAGCCTCTCAGGAAGCGTATCGCCGCGGGCTTGCCCGCCTGGGGGACCTGCGCCGGGATGATACTGCTCGCCGGGGACATAGACAACGACGAGCGCCGTCACCTATGCCTCATGGATATCGGCGTCACCCGCAACGCCTATGGCGGGCAGCTCGATTCATTCGATGCCAGCACCATAATCCCGGAACTCGGGCCGGATCCCTTCCCGCTCGTGCTCATACGGGCGCCCTCGATCACCAGGATGGGCCCGGGGGTACGGGTGCTCGCCAGCCTGGAAGGAAAGCCGGTCGCCTGCATGGAGAAGGCCATGGTAGCGACCAGCTTCCACCCCGAACTGACGGCCGACGGCAGATTCCACGAATGGTTCGCCTCGCTGGCCAGGTCCTACTTGGTACCGAGATAGTCGGCGCGGTCAGAGAGCGCGAGGCTCACCGACATCCTCTTGGTGTTCCTGTAGAACTCCATCCTGACCGTATCACCCGGCTTGTTGTCCTCCAGGGCCGAATACAGGTCGGCCAGCGAGCTCACCGTCATGCCGTCGACCGAGACGATGATGTCGCCGCCGATGTTGAAAACGCTCTGGTAATAGCGGACCGGGGTCGTACCGCCCCTGACTCCCGCGCGATCGGCGTTACCGCCCTTGGTAGAGGTTGAAACCAGGAGGCCTTTGTCGACGGGCAGCGGACTGCCCTTTTCCTTCATGTACTCGATGAGCGCGGGAAAGAGCTGGACGTATTCGGCGTCTATCCATCCCCGCTTGACCATGCCGAATTTGATGAGGTCGGGCACGATACGCTTGGCGGTATTCACCGGCACCGCGAAACCGACCCCGACCGAGCCGCCAGACGGCGAGTAGATCATCGTGTTGACGCCTATTATCTCCCCGTGCGAATTGAGAAGCGGCCCGCCCGAATTGCCCGGGTTTATCGACGCATCGGTCTGTATCATGTCGCGGATAATCGTCTTGGAGTCCTGCTGCACGGGGCGCCCAAGGCCGGAGACGATACCCTGGGTCAGGGTGCGCTCGAGGCCGAAGGGATTGCCGATGGCCAGGACCTTCTGGCCTACCCTCAGGTTGCTGCTGTCGCCGAAGGGTACCACCGTCAGGGGCAGACCCTTGGGAGGATCGAATTTCACGACGGCCAGGTCATTCTCGGAATCCGAGCCTATGACCTTTCCCTCGATGCGGGAACCATCGGAAAGGTTGACGAAAATCTTGTACGCGTCCTTGGTGACATGATTGTTTGTCAGGATGTAGCCGCGAGGATCGATGATCGAGCCTGATCCTGACCCGCCCTCCTTGGGCACGGGTTCCAGGAACCAGTTGATGGCGACCACTTCCGTGGTGATGTTGACGACGCCGGAATTGAGCCTCTCGTAGACGTCGATGTTTTCCCTCTCGTCCTGGGTATAGCCGCCCGGCTCGGAGAGTACCGGCGTCGCCGGCTGCGTGGAAACGGGAACGGCACCGAGCATGGCTGCGGGTGCATCCGCAACGTCGGAGGACCCGGAACCGTGCAGGAGCTGTGGCACGATACCGCTGCCAATGACCACGAGAAGGACTATCGCCGCCGAGGCGGCGGCGGTCACTATCAGTTGCTTTCGGGAATATAGACGCACGGTTAGCCTCCGGATAGGTAGAATATACCTATCCGGGCCGATAACGCAAACGCCTCTCGGGAGGAAGATATATCTCGATTGACCTCGCGCCGAACGACGGGTAGTATTGTCGTCCATGGACATAAAGCGAAGACTGGGTCAAGCCTACGGAGTCGGACGCAAGGAAGATACGGAGGACAAGGCCGTCACCGGCGCACCTGTCTCCCCTAGCCGCCCCATACCGCCGAAGCAGGCGGGCTCAAGGCCAGGCCTCGTCAAGACGGGATCAGGTACCGCCAAACCTGAGTTGGCCAGGAAGCCCGCCATTCGGGCCGAAGTCAAGGCTGCCCTGGCTTCCGAAAACTACATCAAAACCGGCAGGCCGGGCATAGAGAAGGCGGCCAAATTCCTGTTGCTCCTCGGACGCGACGAGGCCGCGAACGTCATCAGGCACCTCAAACCCGACGAAATAGAGAAGGTCTCCAGGCAGATCGCCGCCATCGACCGCATCGATACCGTCGAGGCCAACGAGATACTCACGGAATTCGGCTGGCTGGCCAAGACTCAGGGCGCCAACCTCGAAGGCGGCCCGGAAATAGCCGAGAGCATGCTTGCCGCCGCCTTCGGCGCAGAGAAGGCCCGGGAGGTATTCCGCAAGGCAGTGCCTGGATCTCTCAAGCCCTTCAGCTTCCTCAACGATTTCGACGCCAGGCAGATCATGGTGCTTTTCAAGGACGAGTCGCCGCAGATGATAGCCATGATCCTGCCCTACATCGATTCGAAACTCGCCAGCGGCGTCATTTCCGAACTGCCCAAGGCGACGCGAACCGACGTCATCCAGCGCATCGCCAGGCTGGACAGGACTTCTCCCGACGTGATGGAGCGCGTGGAGGCGGTTCTGAGGGACAAGGCCGCCAGGATAGGCAGGATAGACTCAGGAGAACGCATAGACGGAGCGGCGGTACTCGCCGGCATCCTCAAGCACGTCGACGGAGGGCTCGAGGATACGATACTGTCGGGCATAGACGAGGACAATCCCGACCTGTCCAAGGACATCCGGGACAGGCTCTTCACCGCCGACGACATCCTGCGCGTCGCCGATCGCGACATGCAGAAAGGCTTGCGGGACCTGTCGGAGCATGAACTCGCTCTTGTGCTCAAGGGCAAGAGCCAGGCTTTCAGGGACAAGCTCCTTTCCAACGTTTCCCAGGGCAAGCGTACCATGGTGCTCGAGGAATACGACATCATGGGAACGGTCAGGCGCGACGAGGTGGAGAAGGCAACCAAGTCGTTCATAGAATTCTACAAGCGGCGCTGGGAAGACGGCGACCTCATCCTCGACGGCGACGACGACCTGATAGATTGAAGCCCGGGTATCGGCATGGGGCGCGGTCCCCGGCTAAGTTTTCACATAGCGGACGCCGCCGTCCGACGCCTCCTCCGCCCGTGCGAGCATGAAGAGCAGGTCGGACAGCCTGTTGACGTAACGCCTGAGCTCGCCGGACACTTCGCTTTCCCATGCGAGCGTAACGATACGCCGTTCAGCCCGGCGGCAGACCGTCCTCGCGACATCGAGCTTGGCGGACTGCAGGTTGGCCCCCGGTATCACGAAGCCGGCGAGGGGTATCTCCGTCTCGAGCTTGTCCACATAGCCCGACAGCCTCTTCTCGTCGGCCTCGGTCACCGGACTGGAGAACGTACCGCTGCGCGTGGCCAGTTGCCCCGCGACCCGGTACAGGTCGTGCTGGATCTCGTCAACGATGGCCTTGCAGTCATCCCGCTTGAGCCAATGCCCCGCCTCGCCGATGACGCTGTCAAGCTCGTCGATGGTGCCGTACGCCTCGACGCGGAGGTCGTCCTTGCGGACCCGCTCGCCCGACCACAGCCCCGTCAGGCCGTCGTCCCCCGTCCTGGTCACAATTCCCATCGGTCCCCCCCTTGCCATGGATGCCGACAGGCGCGATCATGCACGTGTGATGATTGTCGACATCATGCCTGAAATACCATCTTTGCCTCAGCCTGCAGCCTCGTTCCATGATATCATAGGCGCGCACCGGTGCAAGCAATGAAAAACAACAGTATCCCGAGCGTGGATTCGGCCAATGAACGGGCCTGGAATTCTTCAATACTCAATCCTCAATCGGCGTTGCGAGACTCCGGGAAGGCTCTGGCCGGGGCGACGGCGATCGACTATCTGAAGGGGCGGGCCGACGCGTGGCTCAACATAGGCTGGTCTACCTACTACCTTTCCAGGCTTTCCGACGCGTACAACGCCTTCCTCGAGGCCAACCGGCTCTACGAGGAACTGGGAGACCCTACCGGCGTCTGCAAGACCCTGAACGCCTTCGGCGTCTATTACGCATCGCTGTTCAGGCTGGACAAGGCGCTGGACTACTACAACCGCAGCCTCGAGAAAGCCAAAGCCAACGACCTGAAGGAGCGGGAACTCGTGGCGATGGGGAACATCGGCGAGGTCTTCCTCGATCTTGGCGATCCGCACGGCGCGCTGCAGTACCTGGTTCCGGCGTACGACAGGATGCCCGACGATTTCGACGCAGGGAGCATGGCTGATTGCCTGCGCAACATCGGACAGGCGTTCCTGGAGATGGACAACCTGATCCTGGCGGCCGAATTCACCAGGAAAGCATATGAAATAACATCAGCTTCGGGCGAACTGATAGTGGCGACCGACAGCCTCGCTACACTGGCAAGCGTCGCCGTAGCCCAGGCCAAGTACTCGGAGGCTTTCGACCTTGTCGCCAAGGGACTCTCACTGGCAGGCAAGACCGGCAACCTGAGTCAAAAGGCGAACCTGCTCATCGTAAGCGCCTCGCTCCGCATGGCTCAGGACCGGCCGACCCAAGCGCTCGAGACGCTGGCGGAGGCAGAGCGGATATGCATCGAGATAAACCTGAAGAGCAAGTTGTTGAAGGTCCACGAGTTGATGTCCAGGGCGTGGGAGTCCATCGGCGACTATGGCCGTGCTCTGTCCTATTACAAGCGCTATTCCGAATTCAAGGCCGAGGTCCAGAACGAGGAGACAGCCTACAGGCTCAGGAGCATCAGGACCCAATCTGAAATCGAGCGAACCCAGGCGGAAGCGGAGATATACCGCCTCAGGAACATCGACCTGAAGGAAAAAACCGACGCCCTCGAGGAAAGCAACGCCCAGATGGACTCGATCTCCAGGATCGGCAGGCGCATCACCGCCAGCCTCGACCTGGGGATGGTCGTCCAGACGGTCTACGACTGCCTCAAGCCATTCCTCGAGATGGACATGTTCGGAATTGCCCTGTACGAGCCGGAGCGGAGGCAACTCGTCTATCGCCGATACTACGTCGAGGGAGAAGCGAAGAGCAATTCCAGGATAGACGTCGATTCGGACAGCAGTTTCGCCGCCTGGGCCTTCAAGAACAGGAAGGCCGTCCTGATCGCCGACAAGGAAAAGGAATACCGCAACTATCTGTCGAGACCATCCACGCATCAGGGCGCGCCGTCGCAATCGGTCGTATGCATGCCCCTGTCGATAGAAGACAGGGCGATAGGTGTGATGACGCTGCAGAATTACCTTCCGCACGCCTATTCTCCGCGGCACCTCGCCTTCGTCGAGGCCCTGGCCCCGTATGTCGGGATAGCCATGGACAACGCCATCATCCACGCCAGGCTCGAGGACCTGAACCACGTCCTGTCCGACGAAAAGCGCCGGCTCGAGCGGGCGACGCTCAAGATCAGCCACCTCGCCAACCATGACTCCCTGACCGGCCTGCCCAACCGCAGGCTGCTCTTCGAGCTCATGGGCAAGGCCGTCGAGACGGCCAGGCGTACCGGAGGCAAGGTAGGCGTCGTTTTCATGGATCTGGACGACTTCAAGCCCATAAACGACAGGTTCGGGCATGCGGCGGGTGACAGCGCCCTGATCGCCATGTCGGAGCGGGTGCGGGGACTGGTCAGGGCCTCCGACATCGTGGCCAGGATAGGCGGCGACGAATTCGTCACGGTGATTACCAACGTCAAGAGCCGCCACGACATCGAGCTGGTAGCTCAGAAGGTTCTCGAGGAATGTTCCGTGCCCCTGTCCTTTTCAGGATCCTCGTGCCCGCTAGGCATGTCCATGGGCATCTCGGTGTTTCCCGATGACGGGGAGTCGATCGACGAGCTGGTGAACAAGGCCGACTCGGCGATGTACCGGGTAAAGCACCAGGAAAAAAACGCGTACGCCTTTTCGTCCCCGGCGACCGATACGCAGGCGGGGTTGCGGTCGCAGCTCGATTGACACTGCCAGACCCCCGTGTTATGTTTTTTCGCGCTTCATGTCCAGGGAGCGGTGCCTACACCGTTGTGCCGCACGGGCGTACTAGAGCTATATCACCGCACACTATCCAGGAAGGTTTCGATGGCAACCAACAACGACAAGCAAGCTAAGCCCGAATCCGGCGATAAACGCCGCCACGGCAATTCGTTCGTCTATATCGGCACGATCGTCCTGCTAGTAATCACCGTCCTTGCGTTCGTTTTCGTTCCCGCGATGGGCAGCATGAGCAACAAGGACAACAGCCTGACCTTCGGTTCATGGAACGGCAAGCCCATTTCCTTCGTACAGGGCGGCTATTTCTCGACGCAAGTCCAGCAGATCAAGGCCCAGCTCGAAAGCCAGGGCTACAAGGATTCCGGCGACCAGTTCTTCGCCTTCCAGGTCTGGCGGCGCGCTTTCGAGAACACCGCCGTCCATCTCGGCCTCCTCGACCTTTCGCAGAAAGCCGGAATCTCGGTCAGCGACTCGTTCCTTGACAGGCAGATGATAGGGAACCAGGCCTTCGTCGAGAACGGAGTCTTCTCCAAGCGCAAGTACCGCGAGGCGAGCAATTCTTTCAAGCTGTCGCTCCGCAAGGAAATCGCCCAGTCGACGCTGAAGCAACGCTTCGTCTCCGACACCGTCGGATTCATGCCGAGCGATGCAGAGACCGCGTTCCTCAAGGGAATGGCGCAATCTCAGCGTGTCATCGAGTATGTCGCGATCCCCTTCAGCGCTTACCCCGACGCGGAGCGGCTTGCCTGGGCCAAGGCGAACCCCGCGGCTTTCAGGCGCGTCAGGCTGTCCAAGGTCACCCTCTCCTCTTCCCGCAAGGAAGCCGAGCAGGTTCTGGCCAAGGTCAAGTCAGGCGAGTTGTCGTTCGAGGAAGCCGCCAAGAACCACTCCAGGGACAGCTACGCCGCGAAGGGAGGCGACATGGGCGCCCGCTACCAGTGGGAACTCAAGGGCGAACTGAAGAACGAGTCCGACCTCGATACCGTAGTAGCCGCTCCCAAGGGCGATCTTTCAGCGGTCTACGATACCCTGGCCGGATCATGGTCGTTCTACCGGGTCGAGGAAGCCGCGACAGAACCTGATTTCGCTTCGGCCGACCTCCTGAAGACAGTTACCGCGTACCTCGACAGGAACGAGAAGGGCCGGCTCGAGGACTACGCCGTAGCCTCCGCGGCCAGGTTCGCCACCGCCGCGGCTACCTCTTTCGGCAATGCCGCAGCTTCCGCCGGGTACGTCGTCAAGGAAACCAAACCTTTCCCCCTCAACTACGGCACGGCTCTCGACATCGGCTACTTCTCGCTTCTGGGCTCCCTCGACACGGCCGACCTTCCCGAACTGAAGGGCGCCGACAGGGACGAACGCTTCCTGCAGGCGGTGTTCTCACTGAAGGCCGGAGAGCTGTCCGCTCCGATAGTCCTCAATGACCAGGCCATAGTCGTCAGGGTCAAGGAGATAAAGAACGCCGACGATGGGGAAATGGGACTCCTGGAGGCCTACTACCCGACCGTGGTGCAGCAGGGCGTTTCGAGCGAACTCGCTTCGTCGATACTCGCAAGCCCCTACCTGAAGGATGACTTCATGGCCACCTTCTCGCGGGTATATTCCCAGGCCAACTGACGCCGGAACCGATGGACGAATGCCGCCCCCTGCTCGTCGATACGGGCAGGGGGTTTTCTTTGAAGTACCGCAGCCGCCTCCTGTACTCGGGCCGCGATCCGGTCGCCGCGCCCCGCCAGGCCGCGATCGAGGCTCCGGTACTGCCTGGCACGCTGTATGTGGTGCCGTCGCCATGCCTATGCTACGGCCTGCCCGAACTCCTGGGACGGCTGCCTGATTCCAGCGCGGTCCTCTGCCTGGAGGCCGACGAAGCACTCTTTGCGCTAGCCTCGCACGCCATCGACGAGGCCATGCCGGCCGGAAGCTTGCGGCAGAGGCTGGCCTTGAGCAATCCCGCACGCGCGCTCGATGCGTACCTGTCACTGGAGAGATCTATCGCGCCAGGCCGCTTCAGGCGTTCGGTGGAACTCAGGCTTTCTGGCGGCCGGGCCTTCTCCGAAGCAACCTACGACGCGGCGAGGGCCACCATCGAAGGCGACATATCGACACGCTACCGCAACCGACTGTCGCTCGTCAGGATGGGGCGGCTTTGGACCAGGAACGTCCTATCCAACCTCGCTTCCATGCGCTGGGAAGACACGGGGCCGCTCGAGGGAGACGGCAAGCCCGTCGTCGTCTGCGGAGCGGGGCCGTCGCTGGACGGCGCCATGGACGCCATACGGAGGTCACGGGACGGCGTCACGGTGCTGGCATGCGATACCGCGACGGGCTCGCTGGCCAAGGCCGGCATCGTGCCGGACGCGATAGTATGCCTCGAGGGTCAGATCTGGAACGTGGCCGATTTCCTGCCGCTCGACGGCGCCGCCCCTGCGCTATTCGTCGACCTTTCAGCCCACCCCTCCTCTTTCCGCGCCATCACGGGAAGGAAGTCGTTGCTGCTCAGCGTCTGGACTGAAAGCGCCTTCCTGTCAAGGCTTCTGGCTGCGGGCCTGCCCGTGACAGCGGCGCCTCCGCTCGGATCGGTCGGGGTGCTGGCTCTCAGGATTGCCCGGTGGCTGGGTGGCCCGATAGTCGTCGCGGGACTCGACTTCTCGTTCCGCCCCGGCATGACGCATTGCCGAGGCAGCCCGGCCGACATCCGCGAGATGCTTCTCGAGTCGCGGACATACAGGAACACCGGTGCCTGGGGAACCTCGTTCAGGGAAGGGGCGACGCGCTCCGGCGGCGCCATTACCGACCCGGCCTTGTCGTTGTACGCATCGCTCGCGGCCGCCGAGCTCGACGGGCTGGAGGCATGGGACCTGCGGGGAGGCTTCGGCGCTCCCCTGCCCGCGCGGCCGCTGTCGGCCAGAGGGCTGGAATCGTTGGTCGAGACGAGCCGGCGGGACAGACAGGCGGCCGCCCGCGCCACAAGCGCTGCCGCCCCCGCGTGCGGCCAAGCCGCGTCGCCCGAAGCCTGCCGGGCGAAAGCCGCCGCATTCCTAGCAGGAGAACTGGACAGGGTGGAGCGGGTCTCGTCGGCCCTGCGGCATGGCGCTGCCGGCGAAGACTTGCGTGAAATGCTGGCGGAGGCGGATTTCCTGTACCTGCACTTCCCCGACCCGGAACGAGTGCTGGCGCTGGAGAGCGACGCC